>JALHTP010000258.1 GCA_022865725.1 Methyloceanibacter sp.
CGAGCGCCCAGATGATCTCCAGCGCGCGGTGAATGGCGAAATCGTCCATGGCTTGCTCGACCCTAGCCAAAGAGGCATCGGCCTCGGCGAGGATGATCTGGTCATCGCCGGTAAGCTCCCCCGGCTCAGGCACCCGACTCTCGCAATTCTTGGCGATCATCGACAGCGAGCGCTGCGCGAGATTGCCGAGATCGTTGGCGAGGTCGGCGTTGATGCGCTGCACGATGCCGTCGCGGCTGTAATTTCCGTCTTGGCCGAACGGCACCTCCCGCAACAAAAAGTAGCGGAGCGGATCGACGCCGTAATCCTTCATGAGCACGAAGGGATCGACCACATTGCCGATCGACTTCGACATCTTCTCTCCGCGGTTATAGAGAAAGCCGTGCCCGAACACGCGTTTCGGCAACGCGATGCCCGCCGACATGAGAAAGGCGGGCCAATACACCGCATGGAAGCGGATGATGTCCTTGCCGATGATGTGCAGATCGGCCGGCCAATAGCGCTTGAAACTCGCCGATTCCTCGTCGGGGAAACCGACGCCGGTCAGATAATTGGTGAGCGCGTCCACCCACACATACATGATGTGCTTGGGGTTCCCCGGCACGGGCACGCCCCAGTCAAATGTGGTGCGCGAGATTGAGAGATCCTGGAGACCGCCGCGTACGAAGCTCTTCACCTCGTTCGCCCGCGTCTCGGGCCCGATGAACTCAGGGTGAGACTCGTAATAAGCGAGCAGCCTGTCCTGATAGGCCGAGAGCTTGAAGAAATAGCTCTCCTCCTCCACCCATTCGACCGGGGTTCCTTGCGGCGAGAGCTTGCGGCCGTCGGCTCCCTCTTTCAGCTCGCTTGCATCGTAATAGGCCTCGTCGCGCACCGAGTACCATCCGGCATATTTGTCGAGATAGATGTCCCCGGCCGCTTGCATGCGCCGCCACAGCTCCTGGCAGGCGCGGGCATGGCGTTCCTCCCGCGTACGGATGAAATCGTCGTTGGAGCAGTTGAGCGCGGCCACCATGTCGCGAAACTTGGGCGTGTTGCGGTCGGCAAGCTCCGCCGGCGTGATGCCTTGCGCCTTCGCCGTTTGCAGCATCTTGATGCCGTGCTCGTCGGTCCCCGTGAGGAAGAAGACGTCATCGCCCTGCAACCGCCGGAAGCGCGCAAGCGCGTCCGTCGCCACGGCCTCATAGGCATGGCCGATATGGGGCGCGTCGTTCGGATAGGAGATGGCAGTGGTGATGTAATAGGGCCGCTTGTCTGCCATGGCGGCAGGAATAGCCCTAGGTCCGCCTGCGGGCAAGCTTGCTCGCTTCCCTCGCTAAACAGGATGTTCCCGCGCGACCGATTGGAGCCGGAACCAGGTCTCCAGCACGAGCAGGCTGCGATCGAGGTTAAGGGCGAAGGCCTCGGCTCTGGCCTCCGAGATCGCCTCCCAGGCTTCCGCCCAATGCGCGAGATTGGCAGGAGAAATAAGCCGCCTGGCGAGGCCCTGCTCCTCTTGCGTGGCCCCCTCGCTCGTTGCCGTGAAGCGGATGAGGCGCTCGATCAGCCCAAGCAGGAGCGCCAGATAAAGCTCAAGCCGCTCGGTGTCGGCTGGGCCGGCAAGCCGCTCGACGTTGCGATGCAGGCGCGCCCCGTCGATCTCAGGCAGGCCGCCAAGGCCAGCTTCGATCTCGCCATAAAGCTCGATGCCCTCGCTTGATACAAGCTCCAGCGCGCGGCGCACGCTCCCCTGGCTCAAGGCAAGCGCGGTCGCGAGAGCTTTGGCGTCGGCCTCGTGACTGTCGCGGTCGAGCGCCGCGCGCACCGCGGCTTCGAGGTCCTCGTTCCCCAACGCAGCGACGCGAAGCGTCCGGGCGCGGGAGCGGATGGTGACCGGGAGCCGCCCCTCGGCGCTCGAGATCAGCAGGAACAGCGTCTTTGGCGGCGGCTCTTCCAGCGCCTTCAGCAGCGCGTTCGCCGCATTCTGGTTCAGCTCGTCGGCGCGGTCGACGATGACGACGCGCCATCCCCCCTCGCCCGCCGTCGTACCGAGAAAGGCGCGCAAGCGCCTGACTTCGTCGACGCCGATCGATTGCGCATAGCGCTTCGTCTTCTCGTTCCACGCCCGCCGGATGAGCAGGAGATTCGGATGCGACAGCGCCGCCACCTTGCGGAACACCGGATGGTCGCGGTCGAGGGCTTCGCGTACGCCGCCCTCCTTACCCTCGTCGAGCACCGAGCGCGCGAAGCGATAGGCGAGCGTCGCCTTGCCGATGCCTTCCGGCCCGACAAGCAGCCAGGCGTGGTGCATGCGGCCGCTTTCCAGCGCGTCGGCGAACTCGCCGAGTGCCGCGGCATGGCCGAACAGGCGATCGACCTCACGCGGGCTCGAGAACCCGTCGAGCCGATCGGGCTCGGCGAGCGCCGCAGCGCGTGCTCGCTCCGCCGCCATGCTCATGGATTGACGCTCATGGACTTAAGCGCTGCAGGACCACTTCCCACACATCCTCGGCCACCATGGCCTCGGGCTGGCTCGCATCGATGACGACGCAGCGGTCCGGCTCCTCCTCGGCGATATCGAGAAAGGCTCTGCGCACGCGTTCATGCAGCGTGAGCTCCTGGTTCTCGAAGCGGTCTGGCACGTTTCCGCTCCGCCGCTCCGCCGCCCGTGCGAGCCCCTCTTCGGCTGGAATGTCGAGCATGAACGTGATGTCGGGCAAGAGCCCACCGACCGTGAGCCGTTCAAGCGCGTTGATCAGCCCGCGCGGCACGCCGGCGGTGGCTCCTTGATAGGCCCGCGTGGAATCGAGGAAGCGGTCGCACACGACCCATTTGCCTTCATGCAGCGCCTGTCCGATCTGGCCCTCGATATGGTCAGCACGCGCGACCGCGAACATCAAGGCTTCGGCAAACGGGCCGAACTGCCAGACGCGGCCCGAGAGCAGCGCCTCGCGGATCTCCTCCGATGCCGGCGAGCCGCCCGGCTCGCGCGTGGCGAGCACATTGCGGCCGGCGCGAGCCAGCCGGTTGGCGAGAATGCCGGCCTGGGTCGACTTGCCGGACCCCTCGCCGCCTTCGAATGTGATGAACCTGCCTGCTTCGGGGGCGTGGCGCTGCATCGTCTTAGCCGGCTACAACAGCCAGCCGAAGGCGAGCACGAGCAACGAATCCAATCCGCGCATGGCGAAATTGCTCTGGTCGATGTCGTCGCCGGCATAGAGCGGAATGTCGTTGGTGGCTTGCGATTCGGCCGAGGTCACGCGCAGCACCGCCAGCTGAGCGCCTTTCCGAACGGGAGCCTTGATCGGGCCGTTATAGACGATCGAGGCGGTGACTTTGCCGGTCGCCGTCGTGGGCAGGATGATGTTGATGTTGCCGTCGCCGACGAGCGGCACGTAATGCTGGGTGCCGCCCCATACCAGCGCGTCGCTCACCTTCTGGCCTTGGTCGAACAGCCTGAACGGCTTGAAGCTCTTGAAGCCCCATTCGAGCAGCTTGCTCGACTCGGCCTCCCGGTCCTTCGCCGACTCAAGCCCGCCGACGACGAGAAGGAGGCGCTGGTCGCCGCGCTTGGCGCTCGCCACCAGCCCATAATCCGATTCCTTGATGAAGCCGGTCTTCATCCCGTCGACGCCGATGTTCATGTCGATGAGCGGATTGCGATTATGGAACACGAACTTGTCGCGGTATTTGAACTCCTTCAGGCCGAAGAAGTGATAGTACTCGGGGTAGGTATAGATGAGGTAATGGGCGAGGATCGCGAGCTCGCGCACGCTCATCAGATGGCCTTCCGCCGGCAAACCTGTTGCGTTGACGAAGGTCGACTTCTCGAGCCCGATGGTGCGGGCATACTCGGTCATCTGCTTGGCGAAGGCTTCTTCGCTGCCCCCGATCCCCTCGGCGAGGATGATGGCGGCATCGTTGCCGGACTGGACGGTGA
>JALHTP010000259.1 GCA_022865725.1 Methyloceanibacter sp.
CACAGTGTCATATGTATAGTACGTGTCGTATTCCGCGCTGCCAGTCTTCGAAAACTCCGCAGCTGCGGCTGGAGCCGCCCAAAACGTGAGTACGACAGCCATCGAAGCAAGCATCGATTTCATGGCGGTTTCCTCCCTTCAAGGACATCATTTCTTGACTACGGTCGAACTCGTGTCGACTATTTCGGTACACCCACAAACAGAGCACCGGTCAATTGGCCATCTTCACCGGTGAGCGGTGCGTAGTTGGCTTGGTAGTCTCCACCAAGAATGGTCGCCGGCGTGCCAGTGACCTGAACCATCGGCTCAATTTATAGGCACGGCAAGCTCTCACGCGGGTTGGCGGGCAACTTTCCAGTGTGGCGCGTTTGTTGGCTAGCTTTGCTTCTTCAGGCAGGTGCGGAAGATGCCCGCGTTTGGACAGAAATCCGGAGGAGGGGACAGCTCGCCGTTGGCTGCCAACACCCACTCGCGGCATATCTTTACGCATGAGCACAAGCGGCACTTGGTGCGCGCCTCGACGAGGGATGCCCCTCTGTCCTTGCGGATGAGGTCAAGCACGTCCACGCCGCTCCGCTCCATCATGTCGTCCATGAGTTCTTGGCGGCGCAGGACTTCCCTGAACATCGGCCATTGGGGCGTTGCGATCGGCATATTTTGCCTCCCTTCTCAGAGCCTTTTCGTCAAGGCGGCAGCGTCCTCAGTCGGTGTCCCGGCAAGACAGGAAGAATGCGGTGTTAGGGCAGAAATCCGCAGGCCTCCGCGGTGACCTAATCGTCAGCCAGCGGCGGCACGCCTCTTCGTGGTGACAATAGCGGCATTTGGCGCGAGCCTCGGTGAAGGCTAAACCGCCATCGACGTGAAGCGCCGCATCTGCGTCCACGCCGCGCGCCTGCATCATCCGGTCCATCAACGCGTGCCGACGTTGCAATTGCTCAGGCGTCGGCCATAGCAACCTTGAGTTTGACATCTCCTCCCCCTGCGCTTCTGCCAGCACTCTCTTTACGGAGGCATAGCAAGCCGAATGTGCCTTTTTACAATCAGGAGTGCGCCACGGTCTTTGCGCTACATCAAACTTAGGGTGCGAAATTTCGCTGCGCGCCGCTCAGTCCGCCGAGCGTTCCGGCCGCCGCCCAAGCAGCATTGGCGCATATTCGAGGAGAAACAGCGCAAACGCGGCGGTCCAGGCGGCGCCGGCCGCCCCGATCAAGAGCATATAGGCTTGCGGCAGGGCGCCGGCGCCGATGCGCAACAGCGCGGCTGCAATCATGGCGCCGTAGATCGCCATCGTTACGGGAGACGCCGCAAGCTCGCGCCCGGTATGCCCGCGCGTCGCCCGCGTCATGACGCCGAGCGTCATCAGGCCGACGGCGCCCACGGTCCAGGCGTGGAGGGGAGCGGTGCCGGCAAGGCTGCCCGGCACAAGGATGGCGAACGCGCCGAACAGGAAGCCCAACGGAACGAAAGCGTAGCCCGCGTGGAGCACGAGCAGCAGCGGCTCACGCCAGGCGCGGACGCCCTCCCAACGCCATAGACGCACTGAGAGCGCCGAAGCTGCGGCGAGAAAGAGCAGGGCAGTCAATTTCGCTTCCGGAACGGCGATCCAGGCAAGCAGCGCGAGCCCTGAGGCGAGTATGGCAAGCTTGTCGGCAAGCCCGAAGGAGACCGGAAGGACGGGAGAGCCGGCGCGGAGCAGCCAGCTATGGGTGAAGCTCGGCGTGATGCGGCCGCCGATCAGCACGATCAGCGCCACAAGCCCCGCGACGCCAGCGCGAAGGCCGAAATCCGGAGCGCTGGCAATGAGCACCTCGGCATGAAAGGCAATATTCGCCGCTGCCAGCAGGCCGACCAGAGTGAGCGGCCTCAGATTGCGCCAATTGCGCCCCATCACGATCTCGCGTGCCATGACCACGAGCAGGCAGGGGAGAAACGCGACGTCGATCACCACCGCCGGAAGCGCGCCCGTGAGGCCGATGGCGAGAAACGCGAGCCGGCCCATGCACCAAAGCGCGAAAAGAAGCGCGAGCCGCCAGCCCGCGACCGGCAACCGCCCGGTCCAGTTCGGCACCGCCGTGAGCAGGAAGCCGGCCACCACGCCCGACGCGTAGCCGAACAGCATCTCGTGGCCGTGCCAGGCGAGCGCGCCATAGCCGGGAGCAAGCTCCCATAAGCCCATGAGCGACCCCATCAGAAGAATGAGCGCGACGAGCGCCCAGATGGCGGCGCCGAGAAAGAAAGGCCGGAAGCCATAACTGAACAGAGGGATCGTATCGCGATCGGCCTGATCGATGCGTGGCTGCCCTCCTAACTTACGCGCGCTCTTCTGCATCTGTCAGCTCCCGCGCGGCACCGCAACACTCTCCTCTGCGATGCGGGAAAGCCGCTCCAGGTCGCAGACGATCACCTTCTTGCGGCCGACAACAACAAGGCCCGCATTTTCCCAAGCACTCAAGACTCGGCTTACCGAGTGCAATGTCGTGCCCGACACTTCCGCGATTTCCTGGCGGGTGATGGGAAAATCGACCAACACGCCCTCCTCGACCTTCCGCCCCGATTGGCTCACGAGCCGGAGCACGGCATGAGCCACGCGATGCTCCACGTCTTGAGTCGCCATCTCCTTCAGCCTGGTATGGGCCTCCTGAATGCGCTGCCCCATCATCTGCATGACGTTGCGCGCGAAGCCCGGGTGACGTTCCATGAAGTCGTCCCAGATGGCCATGTCCCAGGCGAGCGTGACACTGTCGACAAGCGCCGTCGCGGTGGCCGGATAGTCCGGGCGGTCAAGCGCTTTTGCGATGCCATAGATGTCGCCGGGCGCCACGAAGCGAATAACCACCTGTTGGCCGTCGGGCGTCACCTTCACGACCTTCAGACGGCCATTGAGGAGCACATAGAATGCCTGCGCAGTCTCCCCCTGCTCGAAGACGGCTGAACCCTTGGGTATCCTGAGCGCTGTCGCTCTGCTGGCAGCGTCATCGAGCTCCGCATCGTCCATGGAGCTGAAAACTGGCAGGCCCTGGATCAGGCTGCGATGGAGGGCCGGCATGCGGAGTCCTCAGGGGTCATGTTGGGGCCCGCGTCGCATGGGAGAGAGCCCGTCTGATGAAAGCAAGGCTGGGGTCGGCAGACCGCGCGAGCTCGCCCATCAGCGTGACCCACTCCTCGTCGGAAGCCTCGTCCGCGTAGCGCCGCACAGCTCCAGCGGCGAAAGCCCCGAGTCCAAGCCGCTCTGTCGCTGCCTGTTGGCGCAATCTGGCAACCAATCTCAAGTCGGCAAGGCTGAGGACCGCCTCGGTAGCGGAGAATTCATCTCCAAAGCGAGCAAGTAGGTCGCCAAGCATCATGCCCCTGGCCTTTCAGTTGAC
The DNA here is from genome assembly GCA_022865725.1 of Methyloceanibacter sp. GTDB lineage: Bacteria > Pseudomonadota > Alphaproteobacteria > Rhizobiales > Methyloligellaceae > Methyloceanibacter. The sequence goes on from JALHTP010000259.1 coordinate 3,366, forward strand.
CCGATGCGATTCCGCGCCGTCGAGTGTGATGCCGGTGATCTCCGCCGCCGACACGAGCCGCGCGATATATTGGGCCGTGGCTCGGTTGGCGACGCTTTCCCGCAAATAGTCCTCGATACGGTCGGCCACGCTTTCGAACGGCAGCTCGGTCCCCTCAATCTTGTCGTCGAGACGGATAATGTGCATGCCGTAACGTGTCTCCACCGGCGCTGGGCTGGTCGAGCCTGGCGTGAGCTCTGCCAGGGCCTGCTCGAATTCAGGAGTTGTCTGTCCGAGCGTAATCTGGCCCAGGGCGCCACCCTGCGCTGCCGACGGACACGCGGAGTAGGTCCGCGCCAGCTCGCCGAACCGCTCTGGCCGGGCCTCTAGGTCCGCGAGCACCGATGCGGCCATTGCTTGCGCCTGCGCGTAGCCTTGTTCCTGATCCCGGCGTACGGCAAAGAGAATATGCGTCGCTGCATAAATCGGTTGCGAACGGAAGCGCCGCAAATTCTGCTCGTAATAGCGCCGGCAGGCCGCTTCGTCGGGTTCAGGTGTCGTCACCTGTTGTTCGATCAGACCCCTGACCAGCGCTTCCTCTTCGGTTTCCCGCCGTCCGCTTTCGTCGCTGCGCGGGGCCGGCTCGATCCCGAGGCGGCGCGCCTCCTGCAGTAGCAGCTCGCGGATCACTAGCGCTCGTGCCGCCGACTGCCACGCTGCAATAGGCTTCGGCGCTGGATGATGCTGCACCTCGCGCGCGATGGCATCCCGCGGTATCGCAACGCCGTTCACGCTCACCACGCTAGGCTCGGGGAGCGACTGGAGAGTGTGGGCAGCGCAAGCCATTAGCACTCACTCCGCCGGCATGGGGCGCTGCGGGGCGAGCCCGTGCGGCCCCGGACGCGGACGCCCGGTCTGCGGCGCCACCTGTTGCCGCGTTCGCACGACTTGATAGCCGCGCCTCCCGAGATACCAGATCGGTGCGCTCCATACATGAACCAGGCGCGTGAACGGAAATACCAGGAAGATTGTCATGCCAAGGAATAGGTGCAGCTTGAAGATGGGATTTGCGTCGGCGATCAGCGTCGCCACGCCCGGTTGCAGCGTCATGATTCCTTGGGCCCAGGTCATGAATTTCAGCATTTCCCCTCCGTCCAAATGCTGGAGCGAGATCGGAATGGTGGCGAGGCCCAAGAGCAGCTGCACGTAGAGCAGCAGCAGGATGGCAATGTCGCCGAACGAGGAGGTGTTGCGGATGCGCGCATCGAAGAGGCGCCGATGCACCAAGAGCGAAATGCCAATAAGGCAGGCGATGCCGGCAATGCCGCCAACCACAATGGCCATCATCTGCTTGAAGCCGTGACCAATGCCCAGGAAATCGAATACCGCGATAGGCGTGAGCAGACCTACGAAATGGCCGACGAAGATGACGAGGATGCCCACGTGGAACAGATTAGAGCCCCAGGTGAGCTGCTTGCGCCGCAAGAGCTGGCTTGAACCCGACCTCCAGGTGTACTGCTCGCGGTCGAAGCGTACCAGGCTGCCGACCAGGAAGACCGTGAGGCAGAGATATGGGTACCAGCCGAACAGAAGCTGATTGATGGTATCGCTCATGGCGCCACTCCCTTCGGCGCGTCGGCCGCCGGCCGGCGGCCCGCGCGGATCTGGGACACGATCCGGTCCTTGCAGCTCGGCGTGGCACCCGGGCCGAACGTCACCGCCTCCTCTTCCCATTGCGCATCAAGCGCAGCGAAGTCATTGGGATCGGCATCGTCGCCTTCCACCACGACACCAGGGACGTCCGGTGCCAGGCCGGCGATCGCCGCGAGGGCTTGGAACGCTGCCTCGTAAGGCGTCTCGCGCTTGTGCAAGCGCTCGGCCAGTGCCGTCAGGACATGCGCAGGCTGGCTGAGCTGCGCACGCGCTTCCTCCAGCGGACGCGTGGCGAGGAATTCGAGAAACACCGGCAGATAATCCGGGAGCTCGGAGGCGCTGAGGTAAAGCCCGTTCTGCTCGTACAGGCTCTTGAGGTCGATCATTGCCTGACCGCGGTCGCGGCTCTCGCCATACACATGCTCGAACAGATGCAGCGAGAGTGAACGCGTGCGGTCGAACAGCTCGACGTAACGCTCCTGCAGATCATAGAGATCGCCGGTCGCAATATCCTCGATCAGAGCGTCCAGGACGCGGCGGCTCTCCGGGGGCAGGAGGCCCTCCGCGTCAAGGGCGGTCCGCAACTCCGGCGCAGCCTTCTGCAGCGCCTCGTCGGGATAGCTGAGCAACGCCGAGAGGACCTTGAAGGTCTTTTCCATCACGCGACCTCCATCGGCGTCTTGACGTGCTTCTTCGGCGATCCGAACAGATTCGGTTCCGTCGTCCCGCCCGAGCAACCGTTGCCAAAGGAGAAGCCGCAGGAGCCACGCAGGTCGAAGGCGTCCTCGTCGAGTTCGCGATGCGCCGTCGGGATGACGAAGCGGTCCTCGTAATTGGCGATGGCCATGATCTGGTACATGTCGTCGATCTGCTCGGGCCTGAGGCCGACGCGCTGGGCGATGCTCTCGTCGATCACACCGTCGACGGTCTTGGCCCGCATATAAGCGCGCATGGCGAGCATGCG
>JALHTP010000260.1 GCA_022865725.1 Methyloceanibacter sp.
CCCCAAATACATTTCGGCGGGGATTGGATCACCGCCATCATCGGGGTGCCTGAGCTTTTGTACCAAGCGCTGGTAGTTCTCGATTGGTTGGTCGCCGAATACGAGGACAACAACGGGACCGCGTTTCTTTGTCGTCTGAAATTTGCCGAGGAGCTGGAGGCCGAAGAGGAGCCGCGACACGCGGATGGAGATGCCGGTGGCGGGGACCTTCTCGCCGGTGAAGCGCTCGACCAGCCCGTCATAGCGCCCGCCGCTCACGACAGAGCCGAGCCTACTCGGCTGCCCGCACTCGTCTTTGATGGGAGCGGTCAGCTCAGCCTCGAACACCGGGCCGGTGTAATATTCCAGGCCTCGCACAACTGAAGTGTCGACGATAATCCGAGGGAGAGTCTTCGAATCAGCTCCGTATCCCGCAGAGATGTTTAGAGCTGTTATCTCCGCCAACTCATCGAGGCCCTCTTGATAGCGGGCGTTGTCAAATAACGTCCGCAAGTATGCGATTGTGTCGGCATCGCTGACTCCACCACTGCCATCCGAGTTTTCGCGCACGATGTGCACGGTCGTGCCAAATATGTTGAGGACAGACTCGATTTCCTCTTTCTTCAGGCCAGCACCCTTAGTGAAGTCGCCACTGTCATCCTTCCGCCCCTCGCCGAGGAGCGCGCGGACGCCATCTTGGCCCAGACGATCCAACTTATCGATCGCGTGGAGCACGCCTAATCGACGGCCTGCATTTGTTTCACCGCCAAGCCCAATGGTCTCAAGCACGCCATCGAGAACCTTTCGACTGTTCACCTTCACCAGATATGCTGTGCGCGGGACGCCGAGCGCTTCAAGCGTGTCGGCGGCGAGCATGCAGAGCTCGGCGTCGGCGGCGACGGAAGAAGCGCCGACCGTATCGGCGTCGAACTGGGTGAATTGGCGGAAGCGCCCCGGCCCCGGCTTCTCGTTCCGCCAGACCGGCCCAACTTGATAACGGCGGAATGGCTTGGGCTGGTTCTGAAAGTTCTCGGCCACATAGCGGGCGAGCGGCGCCGTCAAATCGTAGCGGAGCGACAGCCATTGCTCGTCGTCGTCCTGGAAAGAGAACACCCCCTCGTTCGGCCGGTCCTGGTCGGGGAGGAACTTGCCGAGCGCGTCGGAATATTCGATGGCCGGCGTGTCCAGCGGCTCGAAGCCGTAGGACTCGAAGACGCGCCGAATCGTGCCGAGCATCTCCTCGGCGGCTCGGATCTCGCCTGCGGAAATGTCGGATAGGCCCTTCGGCAGGCGGGCCTCGGGGCGGGCGGGCGCGTCTTTGGTGCTCATGGGATTTGCGGCTTGGTCTTAAAGGCTCCAGCCGCCCGCTTCTAGCCCATCGCCCAGGGACCAGCAAGCAACGCTCTCCTCTCCCCGGCGGGGAGAGGGCTTCTCCGCCGCGATCTTGCGCGCGTAGCATGCGCAAGTCGCATGGCGGGAGGGGTGAGGGGGAGCGAGGGCACGGTTCGTTGAAACCCCCTCACCCGCGCCGAAGCCTGCTTCGGCGCATCCTCTCCCCACAGGGGAGAGGATCGCTTCTTGTCTAATCGACGAGGGCGGTCTGCTTGGCGAGCTCGACCAGGGCCTCGATCGGATGCCCCTTGTCCTTCAACGCCCCTAACGCCTCGGGCGCAGGGCCGCCGGTCGCCCAGTCGAGCATCTCGATGGTGTGCACGAAGGGGGCGGAGGTGCCCTGCTGTAGCTGCATCATGCAGCCGACATTGGCGGTGACGATCACATCGGGCGCGACCTTGGCGATATTGCCCAGCTTCCGTTGGCGGAGCTGCCCCGAGAGCTCCGGCTCCAGCAGATTATAGGTGCCGGCCGAGCCGCAGCAGAGATGCCCCTCCGGGATATTAAGAATGTTGTAGCCCGCCTGCTCCAGCAGCGAGAGCGGCAGGGCGTCGAGCTTCTGGCCGTGCTGGAGCGAGCAGGCCGCGTGATAGGCGATCCGCAAGCCGGTCCACATCATCGGCGGCATGAGCCCGATCTCGTCGATGAACTCGGTGATGTCGCGGGCCAGCCCCGAGACATAGGCCGCGCGCTCGGCATAGCCGCGGTCGCGGGCCAGCAGATTGCCGTAATCCTTGACCATGGTGCCGCAGCCCGAGGTGGTGACTACGATGGCGTCGAGCAGCTTCTCGCGCATGGCGGCGGTCCAGGCGTCGATATTGCGCCTTGCGTAGTCGCGCGCCTCCTCCTCCTTGCCGAGGGAATGCACCAGCGCGCCGCAGCAGGTCTCGTCCTTGACCACCACGACATCGACGCCGTGGCGCCTGAGCAGCCTTATGGCGGCGAGGCTGATCGACGGCGCCAGAACTTCCTGCACGCAGCCGAGCATCAGCGCGACGCGCTTGGCCTTGGGGTCCTTGCCGATCGCCGATCTCGGCCTGGTGAGCTTCGCCGTCTTCACCAGCTTGCGTGGCACGAGCTCCAGCGCAGCGGCGGGGCGCTCGAACCCTGCCTTGGCGATGAGCCCGCGGAACGGCCGGGCGAACCAGCCCAAGGTCAAAGCCAGGCGGAAGCGGCGCGGATTGGGCAGCACCTTGCTCAGGATCCAGCGCATGGCGCGCTGCCGGGGCGTGCGGTGGCCCTTCGCCTCGATGCGCACCCGGGCGAGATCGACGAGATGCATATAGTCGACACCGCTCGGGCAGGTGGTCATGCAGGAGAAGCAGGAGAGGCAGCGGTCGATGTGATAGGTCATCGACGGCGTGACCTCGCGCTCCTCGAACATCTGCTTCATGAAATAGATGCGGCCGCGCGGGGAATCGCGCTCGTCGCCGGTCAGCACATAAGTGGGACAGGTGGCGGTGCAGAGCCCGCAATGGATGCAACGCCGCAGGATCTCGTCGGCGCGCGCGATAGTCGGGTCGGCCAGCTGGACGGTGTTGAAGCTGGTCTGCATATCCGCGCCTATATCCCCGGATACATGCGGCCGGGATTGAGAATCCCAACCGGATCGAAGGCCTGCTTGAGGGAGGCCGTGAGCGCCATGACCGGCCGATCGAGCGGCTGGAACACGTCGATCGCCGCCCGCGCCGAAGCCTCGGCGCGGATGAGAGTGGCATGGCCCCCGATTTCGGCAAGGTTGCGGCGGATCTCGACCGCGCCGGCATCGGAGATGGGCGGTGTTTCGAGCCAGATGAGCCCGCCCGACCAGTCATAAAGCACCCGCACGTCGATCTTGCGCGCCAGGCTGTGGATGAGCTTCGGCGCGGTGGAGGGGAGCGTGGAAATGCGCCAAAGCGGGCGGTCGGCCTTCTGGAACATCTTGAGAGCCCTAACCTCGTTCCAGAAGATGCGGCTCCGCAGCGTGTCGAGCTCGAGCGCCGGAGCGTAGGCCTGGAGCATCTGCTTCAGCCGGCTGGAGCGATAGCGGGCGGAAGCCGGGAAATTCTCCACCCTGATGGCGGTCACGGAGGCGCCGGCATTGGCGATCTCCTGGTCGGAGAAGCATTCGGCCAGCTCGGCATGCATATGCACGGTGCCCGAGACCTCGAACGGCGTGCCCAGAGCGAGGCACAAGGCCTCGACCCCATTCTGATCGGCAAGGCCGAAACACAGCACGGTGCGGACCTCGCGCTGGGCGGGAAGCACCTTGATGGCGATCTCGGTCATGACCGCAAGCGTTCCCCAGGAGCCGGCCAGCGCCCTGCCGAGATCGTAGCCGGTGACGTTCTTCATCACCCTGCCGCCGGCCCTGATCGTCTCGCCGCGCCCGTTGACCGCCTGCACGCCCAGCACATGGTCGCGCGCCGAGCCTGACAGGATGCGCCGGCTGCCGGAGAGATTGGTGGCGATCACGCCGCCGATCGTGGCTTGACCGGGCCCAAAGCCGAGCACCGGCCCAAGATCGACGGGCTCGAAGGGGAGCTCCTGGTCGTTCTCGGCGAGCGCCTGCTCGATCTGGGCGAGCGGCGTGCCGGCCAGCGCCACCAGCACGAGCTCGCTCGGCTCGTAAATCGGAATGCCGATCAGGCTCTCGGTGCTCAGCACCGCGCCATATTGGACGGGGCGGCCGACCTCGCGCTTGGTGCCGCGGCCCATCACCTCCAAGGGCGTGCGCGTATCGGCGGCCTCGGCGACGAGATAAGCAAGCTCCTCCACCGTATCGGGAGCATGGAAGCCGACACGCATATGGCCGGTCACTGGAGTCCAATTCCTTCCAGCGGGAACACCTTGCCGGGATTC
>JALHTP010000261.1 GCA_022865725.1 Methyloceanibacter sp.
CAATGTCAGCGCCGCCGGCGTGAGGATGGTGGCCGGCGGGCCAGGATCACGCTGGCGGGCAAGGATGTTGAGGACGACGTCGGCGGAGTGGACGCTGTGAGCGATCGCTTCGGCGCACGCGGCCTCGACCGCCGGCAGCCCATCGGTGAGCACCGCGGTGAGGATGTCGACCATCTGCCGATTGCCATCGTCGGCGCCGGCGAGCTTGCGCCGCACGCGCTCCATGGCGGCCGGCAGCACCCAATCCTTGAAGGGAGCGCCGTTGCGCAAGGCGCCGGGCTTGCGAGCGAGCACCGGCACGTAATGCCAGGGGTCATAAACCGTGTCGCCACGGCCGAATGAGCGGGGATGCTCGGCAACGATCCGCCCGTCCTGGCGGATCACAATGCGATCGGCATAGGCGTGAACCTCGACCGGACGCCCGACCGCGCTGGCCGCCACCGAGTACTTGTTGTTGTCGAAGCGCACCAAGCAGGTCTTCGAGACCGATGCCGGCACCGCATGGAAGCCGTCGAACCGGCCGGCATAGGGAACGAGCTTCGGCCGCTCCGCTTCGAACACCTCCCAGATCGTCTGGTCGGTCAGCTCCGGATGGCGATGTGCCTTGGCGTAGGCGATGCATTTGTCGAGAAGCCAAGCGTTCAGTTCGTCAAGGTTCTTGAACCGCAGCCGCGGTGTGAAGAACCGCTCGCGCACGAGCCCAACCTGGTTCTCGACTTGGCCCTTCTCCCAGCCCGAAGCCGGGGTGCAAGCGACCGGGTCGATGAGGTAGTGGCTGCACATCTGCAGGAAGCGGCGATTGTAGACGCGCTCCTTGCCAACGAGGATCGTCTCCACCGCCGTCTTCATGTTGTCGTAGATGCCGCGCTGGCAGGCGCCCTTGAACAGGGCGAATGCCCGGTCGTGTGCGTCGAATACCATCTCCTGCGTCTCGCGCGGATAGGCGCGCACGAACATCATGCGACTGTGACAGAGCCGGACATGGGCGGCCTTCACGGTCACCGTCACGCCGCTCAGCAGGACGACCTCGTGGCTCCAATCGAACTGGTAGGCTTCACCCGGCGCGTAGGTCAGCGGGACGTAGGCTGCGGCAGTCGATTGCCCGCGTTCCTTGCTCCACCGTCTGGAGTAGCGCCGCACGGCATCGTAGCCGCCCTCGTAACCGCGCCCTCGCAGCTCTTCGAAGACTCGGATCAGCGTGAGCTGCTCGCGGGCCGGCTTGGCCGCATTCCCGACCAGCAGTTCTTCGAGATCCGCCGTCCACCGGCCCAGCTTCGGCCGAGGCTGGATATCCCGCTCGTATTCGAAGAACGTCTCTCCCGACCGCAGCACCTTGCGGACCGTGTTCCGAGACAAATTCAGGTCACGGGCGATCTCCCTGATCGTCTTGCCCTTGATGAAGTGCTCGCGCCGAATCCGGCCAATCGTCTCCACTGTCAGCATTCCCCCCACCACCCGCTTCGAATCAAAGCGAGCAGCGCATCAGGCCTAACGGGAGGGGGTCAAATTTGGACGCCGATAACCCCGCTCAGGGGGTCAAAATTGCACGCCGAATAACACGCCACGTCGGGCCTGTCCTGCTCGCTCGCGTGCACGGTTTTTTTTGAAGCTGATGCCCTCGAACTCGAAGAACCGCCAAACCGAGCCATAGCTGACCTTGACGCCCCGCG
>JALHTP010000262.1 GCA_022865725.1 Methyloceanibacter sp.
CCCCATCAAAGTGAAGGCCTCTTTCGACCCTTGCGCCGCCTCTTGCTCGGCGAGCTTCAGCGCCGTGAGGTAGCGGCCTTGGAAATAGGCGGCATAGGACGGGTTTTCCGTTGCGCCGGCGGGCGTTGCGGTAAACGCCTGCGCCAACGCCGCGGCCAGGATGGCGGCGCGCACCCCAAATGAGCTCACGCAGCCCTCCTGACATTGTGGATGGCATTATCGATCTCGGCGATGAGCGCTAGCGCATCATCGTCTCGCCAAATCCGCAGCGAGGGCGCGACGAAATCCGCGCCGAGCACAGCGAGCCTTGCCGCTTCCGCGGCGCTGTCGACGTTCCAGGCGATGCAAGGCACCACGAAAATCTCGGACCACCAGGCGAGAAGATCAGCATACTGATCGATCGCGTCGATATTGCTCTCCGTTTCCGGCCCGAAGGCGATGTAGTCGGCACCCATCTCGGCGAGCAGCATGGCGTCGTGGCGGTTCATGCCGCATCCGGCGCCGATGCTCGCGCTCTCGCCGAGAAGCGTGCGCGCTTCCGTGTAGGCGCTCGCGTCGGCCTCGATATGCACGCCATCGGCGCCGATGCGCTCGGCCAGGCCGGCATCGTTCTCGATGAGGCAGGCGAGCCCGCTTCTGTGCACAAGATCGACCAGGCGTCCGGCATGAATTTCGTCGATCGGGGTTCCGTCACCGCAAAGCAAAACGCAAGCTGCATCGGCGCTGGCGATTGCTTGCTCGAGTTGAGCTTCGAGCTTTGCCGAAGGTTGAGCTGGAAACTGAAAATAGAGCCGGCACCGATTCTTGACTTCGGCCATGATCACGGGCTCCCGCCGCGTCGTTCGCGTTGACCAGACGTTAACAGCGTCAGTCTCAAATCACAGGGCTCGCGGCGCTGTCAATCACCGTGCAGCGGAACCAATAAGGGAGGTCCAAGTTGTTGAACATCGGGCGTGCCGTCACCACATTGACATTAACCCGTCGGTCCAGCAGCTTGATATGCGGCTGGTAGTAAAGCGGCGCCTGAGCGGGGAGGTGCAGCGCGATGAGTCAACTTGACGCTCTGCAACAGGCAACGGAGCGGCTCGATGCCGCGGTCGACCAGCTCGAAACATTCTTGCGGCAGGTCTTTGCCGACGCCGAGGACGGCGTTTCCGTAGCGGAGCTCAAAGAGCAGCTCCGCTTCCTCAGCGATGAGCGCGACAGGCTGCTGCTCGATCTCGATGCCGAAAAGAACCGCGTGCGGCGCCTTAAGGCTGCCAACGAGGAAGTGTCCGACCGGCTCGAGGCGCTGATGGAGACATTGAAGGATTTGATGCCGGCGGTGCCGGGATAAATCTGCCAAGCGGGGGTTGGTCATGGGTCAAGTCAGCGTAACCTTGAATGGCCGGACGTACCGGCTCGATTGCGGCGAGGGCGAGGAAGCCCACCTGATCGAGCTGGCCGAATATCTCGGCACCTATGTCGACGTGATGAAGCGGAAATTCGGCCAGATCGGCGACGACCGGCTCATTCTGATGGCCTCGCTTCACGTCACCGACGAGTTGTGGGAGCTCCGGCGGCAGATGCAGGAGATGAAGACGACGCTCGCCGAGGCCCGCCGCGACCGCTCGGTCGCCGACGAATCGGTCAAGTCGCGGCAGGGCGATCTGGCCGCACGGGTCAGCGCCGCGGCGGACCGGCTGGAGATGCTGAACGAGCGATTCGGGAACGAGGCTCCAGCGCCGGTGCACTCGGCGAAGCGGTCGTGAGCCAGCGATAAGTCGCATTAACCGATTTCCTTCGCTATAGTCCGAGACGGCGGGCTGCGAGGCGCGTTAGGAGCAACATTCCCAGGGCCCTATAAGATCCTAAGGGAGCCGACCCTGGCGGAGACCGTGGTCTCCGTCACTTGGCGCCCACCTACTTAATGTAGGGACACCCGGGATCACCGCTCCGACGGCCATCGCGGCCTTGCCATCTTCGCAAGGCTTCCGCTAACCCTTCCGCCCGTCTTAGGCCCAACGACGCTGGCGGCGCGTGCCGCGAGTCTGTATTGACGCCTTTAGGGCGGCGAGGCGGATCGGCGGCATTCATGCGAGTTCTGTTTCTTGGAGACGTGGTCGGCCGGTCCGGGCGCAACGCCATCGTCGAGGAACTGCCGCGCTTACGCGAGCGCTATGCCCTGGACTTCGTGGTGGTGAACGGCGAGAACGCCGCCGGCGGCTTCGGCATCACCGAGCAAATCCTGATCGAGCTGCTCGACGCCGGCGCCGATGTGGTGACGACGGGCAATCATGTCTTCGACCAGCGCGAGACGCTGGTCTTCATCGAGCGGCACGATCGCCTGCTCCGGCCGATCAATTTCCCGCAAGGAACGCCCGGCAAGGGCGCCGGCCTGTTCAAGACCAAGAACGGCGCCGACATGCTGGTGATCAACGCGCAGGGGCGCGTGTTCATGGCCGATCTCGACGATCCGTTCCGCGCCGTGGAGCGGGAGATCGAGGCCTGCGGGCTCAAGACCGGCACCGACGCCATCCTCATCGACTTCCACGCCGAGGCGACGTCGGAAAAAGAAGCCATGGGGCATTTCGTCGATGGGCGCGCGACCGCGCTGATCGGCACCCACACCCATGTGCCGACGGCCGACGATCAGATCCTCCGCAAGGGGACCGCCTATATCAGCGATGCCGGCATGTGCGGGGATTTCGATTCGGTGCTGGGCATGGACAAGGAGGAGCCGCTCACCCGCTTCCTCACCAAGATTCCGTCCGGGCGCTTCACGCCTTCGCTGGGCGAGGCCACGTTGTGCGGTCTCGCCATCGATGTGGACGATGCGACGGGGTTGGCGCGCGCCGTGGCCCCGCTCAGGCTGGGCGGCAGGCTGTCGCAGACGGAACCCGCCTTCTGGCTGGCGGAGAGTTAGGGCTCACCCTTCGAGACGGCGCTACGCGCCTCCTCAGGGTGAGGCCTCATGCTGAGGAGCACCCGAAGGGCGCGTCTCGAAGCATCAGCGGAATGAGCTAGGCCGAGCGGAGCTGCTTGCTGGCACCGCTTGCGCAGGACCGGCCTTGGGCGAGGAGGCGCTTCAGGCAGAAAATCGCCTCGTCGAGATGCAGCAGCGCGCAGTCGGCGTCGGCGCTTTCGTCGAACAGGGTCAGCCGCGCGCGGGCGACGTGATCGGCGGCTTCCGAGCAGAGCTCCGAGAGCGAGAGCGCCGGCATCACCTTGTCCTCGGGCTTGGCGGCGATCGGCTTGGAGATCTGCGACATGGTTGCCCCCTTGAGTTTTGAAAGGCGCGGCCGGTCCCCCTCAGGTCCGGTCTTCAACCTTTCAGTTGTCGGGCCAGTATGGTTAAGGCTTCCCTAAAGGTCGGGCTGGTCCTCTGGTTGCGCCGCGCTGCCCTTTATTTTGCGCCGGGGCACGCCTATAAGTCGCGGCCTGATAGAAAGGCCGTTAACCAACAGGACCGCGGGGCGCCATGGCCGGCCATTCGAAATTCAAGAACATCCAGTTCCGCAAAGGGGCGCAGGACAAGAAGCGCTCGAAGCTCTTCTCCAAGCTCGGCCGGGAGATCACCGCGGCGGCCAAGATGGGCCTGCCGGATCCGACCATGAATGCGCGGCTGCGCGGCGCCGTGCAGACCGCGCGCGCCCAGAACATGCCCAAGGACAATATCGAGCGGGCGATCAAGAAGAGCCTGGAGGCGGGCGGCGCCAATTACGAGGACATGCGCTACGAGGGCTTCGGCGCCGGCGGCGTCGGCGTCATCGTCGAAGCGCTCACCGACAATCGCAACCGCACGGCGAGCGAGGTGCGCTCGATCTTCACCAAGTTCGGCGGCAATCTCGGCGAGACGGGCTCGGTCTCCTTCATGTTCGACAAGCTCGGCGCGATCGAATTCGATTTCGGCAAGGCCAGCGCGGAAGCGATGCTCGATGCGGCCATCGAGGCCGGCGCCGAAGACTGCGAATCGAGCGCCGAAGGCCATGTGGTCTATTGCCATCCCGACGAGCTGCATCAGATCGCCAAGGCGCTCGAGGTGCGCTTCGGCGAGGCGCGAGCCGCCTCGATTTTTTGGCGCCCCAAGAGCACCGTGCCGGCCGACGAGGCGGCCGGGCAGCGTCTCCTGCGCATGATCGAGGCGCTCGAAGATTCGGACGACGTGCAGAACGTCTACGCCAATTTCGAAATCTCCGACGAAGTGCTCGAGCGCCTCAGCGCGTAAGCGCGACGGCCGCGAAGGAGTCGGTTTGCATGGTGGTTGCCGCGTCTGAATCCGCCGCGACTCTTTCCAACGAGCGACTCCGCCTGACGCTGGCCGTTCGCGACTGGCTGGTGGGCGAGGCGCACGAGATCAGCGATCCCAACGTCATTATCGAGGGCCTTTGCCTGAAGCTCAGGGATGCCGGCGTGCCGCTCGACCAGGCGGTCAGCGCCATCGAGTTGCGACACGCCGAGCGGGCCGCCAATGCTCGCATCTGGGAGTTCGGCAGCCCGGCCCGCGAGCACATTTACGGGCATGAGCGCGGCTCGGAGGCGACCGGAAACCGCCCGCTGGCAGAGGCGCATCGCCTCAACGAATGGATCTTCTCCTGGCTTCCCGACATGGCGGACGACACCTACGACATCGTCGCGCCCCTCAAAGCCGCCGGCTACACCCACCACATTGCCGTTCCGGTCGTGCTGCCGAACGGCATGCGCAACGGCTTCACCTTCGCCACGCGCGCCAAGCAAGGCTTCTCCGATCAGGACATTGCGGTGTTGCGGTCGATCCTCCCCACGCTGGCGGCGCTTCAGGAAATCCTGGCGCTGCGGCGCGTCATGCGTGAGGTGATGCGCATGTATGTCGGCAACGAGCCGCATCTTCGGATTCTCTCGGGCGACGTCAGGCGCGGAGAGGTGTTGCGCATTCGCGCCGCGATCCTGTTCGCCGATATGCGCGACTTCACCGGGCTCACCTCGCATCTCTCCGAAGAAGCGGCGACGGCTCTCGTCAACGACTATTACGACTGCATCGTGCCGCCGATCGATGAGCGCGGCGGCGAAGTTCTGAAATTCATGGGTGATGGAATCTTGGCGATCTTCCGGCCGGGCGCTGACGCCGACAGCGAGGCCTGCTTGCGCGCCTTCGCGGCGGCTCGCGCCGGTCTGTTGCGGGTTGCGCGCCGCAACCTCAAGAAGGACGGTTCGGTCAGTTTCGAGGTCGGGATCGCGCTGCATTTCGGCCACGCGGCCTATGGCAATGTGGGCTCCGGCGCGCGCCTCGACTACACGGTCATCGGTCGCGACGTGAATCTCGCAGCGCGCATCGCCGACCTTTGCGCCACTCTCGGCGAGCACTTGATATTGTCGGATGCCTTCCAGAGCCGCCTGTCCGAGCAGGAGCTGCGCAATCTGGGGGCGTTCTCGCTCAAAGGAGTAGACGAAGCGCAGACTCTGTTTGCGCCACTGGGCCCGTGGCCGGAGAGTCAGGCTGAGCCAAGGCGATGACCATGACACGCCGACTTGCGCTCGTTGCGAGTTCAGCGCGTAAGGCGGCTAGCCTTGCGGGATGCGGCCGGTGTTCTTGCCCAATTGTTTGACGGCGGCGACCTCGCGGGCCCATTCCCTGAAGGGGCGGGCCGGCGTTCCGCCCATGCGCGCGCCCGGCAAGACGTCATTCTTGACATGAGCCATGCCGGCGATCTGCGCTCCGTCTCCGATTTTGACGTGCTCCACAATGCCGGACTGAGCGCCCATGATGACAAAATCACCGAGCTGCGCCGACCCGGCGATCCCCGACTGGGCGATGATGACGCAATGGCGGCCGATGACGACGTTGTGGGCGATCTGCACCAGGTTATCGATCTTGGTTCCTTCGCCGATCACGGTATCCATGAGGAAGCCGCGGTCGACGGTCGAATTGGCTCCAATCTCGACATCGTCTCCGATTATGACGCGGCCGACCTGCGGAATCTTGATATGCCCCTCGGCGCTCATGGCATAGCCGAACCCGTCCTGCCCGATGCGTACGCCGGAATGAAGGATCACGCGCTCGCCGATCAAGGCATGGGTAACGGCCGCGCCTGCACCGATATAGCAGTTCCGTCCCACGAAGACGCGATAGCCGACGATGGCGCCCGCGGCGATGGCCGTGCCGGCGCCGATCCGCGCCTCCCGGCCGACAATGGCCCCCGGCTCGATGGTGACATTTTCGGCAATCTCCGCGGTCGGATGGACGAGCTTTCCTTCCGCGTTCGCAGCCGCTCCCGTGGCCGTCGGCTGAAGAGATTCGGGGTATAGCAGCCCAACGGCAATGGCGAAGGCGCGATGCGGCGCATCGGTCATGACCGCCGCCGCGCCCAGTGGCACGAGACTGGCGTCCCGGTGCTTGATGAGACAGGCGGCAGCATGCGTCTCCGCCAGCTGGACGGCATATTTGCGGCTGGCACAAAAGGTGAGATGCGTTCGCGTCGCCAGATGCAGGGGACGCAAGTCGTCGATCTCTCTTTCCCCGTCGCCAAGCTCAACGAGTTCGGCGCCGGTCGCTTCCACTATCACCCTCAGAGCATAGGGTCCGCCGCGCTGGAAAAAACCCGGATGCTGCATGTCTCCGAGGTTGATGCAATCCGTGGGTTGACCCAGCGGTGGGATGGGCAGGCTAGACGTGGGAATGATGGCGTTGATGGGGCCCCTCGCGAGCAAAAGCGGATCGTCAGTTCGCGTCCGCGGGCCCGTTCGGCGTCTTCAGATTTCAGGAAAGAGATGTCGTGCTGGTGGTCGGCCCGATAATCTTACCGTCGGTCTAAGTCCGCGCCTATTGCTAGGCGCGCCGGTGCCGATCACTATGGGCGTCGGTACGCCGCGGCGCAAGCTCGATCTGGCGCAGTTTGGCCCTCCGAGTAGCGGAGACCTAAAAGTCCTCCCTGCACCGCGTGCATAGTTCGTCCTTCGAGGTCTCATCGGTGATCGCAACCCATTTAGGCAACTGGCAGCTCCGCGATACCGAGCGGATCATCACCGGCAATCGAGATCTGCTCGGCGAGACGCATCTCCTCGTCGGCATGACGCGCATCCGCAACGAGGCGCTGATCCTGCCCGACACGCTGGATTATCTCGGCAGCCAGGTCGATGCGATCGTCGCCTATGACGATGCCAGCACGGATGAGACCGTCGAGATCCTCCGCGCGCATCCGAAGGTCGCGCTGATCGTGGCGAACGGGGCATGGGAGCAAGACGTCGAAGCGCGCAAGCTCGCCGAGGGCCGCCATCGCGGTCTGCTGCTGGAGATGGCGCGCGAGCAGCTGCCGCATGACTGGATGCTGTGCTTCGACCCCGACGAGCGGATCACGGGGGATTTGCGAGGCTTCTTGGAAGGGCCGGGCGCGGAGGAGTGCGACAGCGTCAAGGTCAAGCTGTTCGACGCCTATCTGACGCAAGCGGATTGCGCGCCCTATCGCTCAGACTTGCCGCTGCTCGACTTTCGCCGCTTCTACGGTCCGGAGCAGCGCGACATTCTCATGCTGTGGCGCAACCGGTCCGAGATCAGTTTTGCTGAGCGCGGCCGCGTGCCGGCGGGACTCGGACGGGTCAAGACCGATCTCTATTGCCAGCATTACGGCAAGGCGCTCTCGGTCGATCACTGGGAAGAGACCTGCGACTATTACATCAAGCACTTCCCGTTCGAGACCTATGGCAAGAAATGGACCGAGCGCAAAGGCCAGGCCATCCACACCGAGTCGGATTTCAAGCGACCGCTCTATGCCTGGGGCGAGGCGCTCTTCGCTAACGCCGTCCCGATGTGAGCGAGCGATGAAAGCGGGACGGCAGCTCGCGCCGCCGTCCCGTGTTGCCTCACTCCTCCGACGGCGGGGGAGCCTCGTCGGTTGAGTTCGGCGCGTCCGCGCCAGGCTTGTCGCCCCGATCGGGGGAGGGCGGAGCGAAATCGGGTCGCGGCCCATGAGCGAAACGCGCGCGGAATCTTGCCTCGAGCTCGACAACCTTGTTGAGCTGGTCCGGCGTGAGCTTGGCTTTGAGAGCATCGACCGCTTTCAGCAGATCTTCCGCGCTCTTGGCCCGGGCGATCGCATTGTCGGCGAGACGCTGAGCCAGCGCGAACGGCTCCTGGCTGTCAGTGCCTTGGGCCGACGCATCGGGACGCGGCGGCAGCGTCGCCACGGCAAGCAGGGAATCGGTGAAATCGCGCCAGGCATCGAGCTGGTTGGCGCGGATGCCGATCTCGGTCTCCATCGCGCTCAGTTTCTTGGCGAGGACATCGGGACCGGGCCTGTCATGCCAGCCGTGCCCGAAGCCGGGCCCCCGGTGAGGGACGTCGCAGCGGGCCATCTTGCCGCCGCCATACCAGGAGGACCTTGGGCCCATTCCGTGGGACGGCTCGCCCCAGGCCGTTGTGAGCAGCGCGAGACTTCCGAGGCCGAGGACCGCCACGACCAGGATCGCGACCATCTTGGGGAGAGTTGTTCATGTTCGAGCGTCCTTGAGCTGTTGCTATGGCTTTCCGTCTAGCTGGCGAAGTTGGCGCGGCTTGGTCCCGGCATGTCCGAATGTTGCTGCCCCGAGGAAATTTGTGTCGAAACGTTGCTTGGCCCCCAAGTTGCTGGTTTTCGTCACAAAAATGGGCTCGTTGAACCGGGGATTGCGAGGTTAGAAGAGAATGGCAAGGTCCTTCCCGCGTCAGGCACGATGAACTCCACCCCCCAGCGCATTCTCGTCGTCGACGACGATCCGGAAATCCGCAAGCTGCTCGCCCGCTATATCGAGAGCCAGGGCTTCCGCGTGCTGCTGGCGGCAAACTGCCGGGAGCTGCGCGACCGGCTCGCCACCAATCACATCGACCTCATCGTGCTCGACGTGATGCTGCCTGACGGCTCGGGCCTCGACATGTGCCGCGACCTGCGGGCGCAGCGCTCGAGCGTGCCCATCATTCTGCTTACGGCGCTGAAGGAGGACGTCGACCGCATCATCGGGCTCGAGATCGGGGCGGACGATTATCTCGGCAAGCCGTTCAACCCGCGCAGCTCATCGCGCGCGTGCGCGCGGTGCTGCGCCGCCGCGCCGAGGCCCTGCCGCCGGCGAGTCAGGCCAAGCTCTATCGCTTCGAGGGGTTCACCGCCGATCCGCAGACACGGCGCGTCACCGATCCGCAAGGCGGCGACGTCGAGCTGACCGGCGCCGAGTTCGATCTGCTCAAGACCTTCCTCGAGCTGCCGGGCCGCGTCTTGTCGCGCGATCAGCTGCTCGATCTCACGCGCGGCCGCGACGGCGACGTGCTCGACCGCTCCATCGACGTGCTGGTCAGCCGGCTTCGCCGCAAGCTGGCCGAGAGCGGGGCCGCGCCGCTGTTCAAGACGGTGCGCAACGGCGGCTATCAGCTCGCGGCGAAAGTCGAGACCCAGGATCCCGCGCCATGAATACCTTGCGCGTCAAGATCGCCGTGCTGATGGTGATCGTCATCGTCTCGGTCGTGTTCTCGCTGACGATGGTGCTGTTCTATCTGCTCGGGCCGCCCAAGCGTGTGCATTCGCTCGCCCCCGTGGCGCAGCAGGTCGAGACGCTTCTCCGTGTCGTCAATACAGGCAGCACGGCCATAGAACTCGTCCCGCAGCCGGCGTCGGGCCGCGTCCTTGAAGGCTTCACGCAAAGGCTGCGCGATGCGCTCGCGGCGTGGATGTTGCCGTTACCATTTCGCGCGATGGCTGGCGCGCCCCGCTGATGGTCTCGGTGCCGGTCAAGGACCGGGGCTGGCTCGCCTTCCCGATCACCGATTTGCCGCCGCAAGGCGTGCCCTGGAAAGGCCTGCTCAGATGGCTTCTCCTGATCACCTTCGGCGCCACCGCCATCGCCGTGTTCGTGGCCAACCGCATGGTGCGGCCGCTGGCGCTGCTCGAAAGCGCGGTGGAGTCCGTCGGCCCCGATGGCGTGCTTCCTTCTCTGTCCGAGCGCGGACCGGCCGAGGTGAGGGCGACCGCCAAGGCGTTGAACTCGCTCTCCGCGCGGCTGAAAGCGGCGATGGAAAGCCGCATGCGCCTCGTCGCGGCGGCCGGTCACGACCTGCGCACGCCGATCACCCGCATGCGGCTCAGGGCCGAATTCGTCGAGGATGAGGAGGAGCGGGCGCGCTGGCTCACCGATCTCGACGAGCTGGAGCGGATCGCCGACAGCGCGATCCTGCTGGTGCGCGAGGAATCCGGCA
>JALHTP010000263.1 GCA_022865725.1 Methyloceanibacter sp.
AAGGGGGCTGGAATCACTGCATAATCTGCCCTGCGCGGCACGCGCGCCGACCGGACGGCACGGCGAAAACCAAGCCCACACAAGGGCTTGGGAGACGACTGGGGAGCCGCTTTTATCTCGCCGTCACTCAGGAAGCACCAGCCCAACGACCGAAACCAGGCCATTCCGTTCCTCGAAATGAGCGTACAGCGATTTGCCGCGGATCAAAGCTCCTTTTTTTGAGACTGCCCGCGGATACGCTTGAAATTGCCGTCGCTTTTGGTCTAATCACACGAACACGCGACCTGAATTAACAGCATAGTCAACGCGTTAGTAGAAACAACCGGAGGGACCGTGAAGAAAAAATTGTCTATTCTCAGGTGTTCGGTCGCAGCTGTTCTCTCGTTCGCGGTCGCGGCGTCGTCAACACAGTCGGCGCTCGCATGCAGCCGGGCCTTGTATGTCGGCCCCAATAATCAGGTTATCACAACCCGCTCCAACGACTGGCTCGGCTCGCAGAAGTCCAACCTATGGATCTATCCCCGTGGCATGAAGCGGGTGGGCGACAAGGCGGCCGGCGCGATCGAATGGACCTCGAAGTATGGCAGCGTGACCGTAGCCGGCTGGGACATTGCGACGATCGATGCGTTTAACGAGAAGGGGCTTTCAGCCAACGGCCAATATCTGGCAGAAGCCGATTACGGCAAACCCACTGCCAATGATTCCCGCAAGCCGTTGTCACTAACGGCTTGGGTACAGTATGCGGTCGACAATTTTGCGACTGTCGCCGAGGCGGTCGAGGACCTGCGCAAAGAGCCCTTCTACATCATCCCGCTCGAGCTTCCGGGTGGCCTATCCGGCTCTGCCCACCTCTCGATTTCCGATACCACCGGGGATTCGGCGATCTTCGAGTATGTAGGCGGCAAGCTCTATATCCACCACGGCAAGCAGTATAAAGTAATGACCAATTCACCGACCTTCGACAAGCAACTGGGGCTTAACGGCTATTGGGAAGAGGTCGGCGGCCAGACCTTCCTGCCCGGCACCAACCGCGCATCCGACCGCTTCGTTCGGGCAACCTACTATGTGGAAACCGTGAAGAAGCCGGAAGATGACCAAGCGGCGCTCGCCACCGCGCTCAGCGTCATCCGCAGCGTCTCGGTGCCGCTCGGCATCACCACGCCCGGCCAGCCCAACGTTGCCTCGACCCAATGGCGCACGATGGGAATGTCCCGATCGGTGTTGAAATAGGAGGGCAGGCGTTGCCCGCCTTGAGCCGTTAGGCTCGGGGTGTCGAATCCACAGTGGAGAGCAACGCCATGACGAACACTACTACGACTTCACCGCTCGCGCTCGTGCCCAATCTGAAGATGGCTTGGCAAGATGTGCATAGCTCATTTGAACGCTTCTGTCTGACGGCCGGAATCGGGGCGATCGAGCAAATGCTGTGCGAGGACGCGCAGCGGCTGGTTGGTCCGCGCCATAGCCGAAGGCAAGGGCGCGGGGGCCACCGCTGGGGCAGGACCCGGGGCAAGATCGGCTTCCACGGGGGCAAGGTTGCTGTACGCCGGCCACGGGTACGCAGCTACGACGGCCATGAGGTCGTGCTGCCGACCTGGACGGCGGCGCAGGCCGAGGACTGGCTTGGCCGCTGGGCGATGAACCTGATGCTGATCAACGTATCGACGCGCAAACTCAAGCGCGCGGTGCGGCTGCCCGACGGTGATCTGCCGGCGGTCGCCGGTGACGGCACCTCGAAGTCGGCCGCTTCGCGCCGGTTCGTAGCGCTGTCGGCGGAACGCATGGCCGCGTGGATGGCCTCGGACCTGTCGCGGCTCGACCTTCTGGTGATCCAGATCGACGGCCTGCACATCGGCAACGACCTGGTGCTGGTCGCCGCGCTGGGGGTCGACGGAGACGGGAACAAGCATCCGCTTGGCCTGGTCGAAGGCGCCACCGAGAACACCGCCGTCGTGCAGGCTCTCATCGACAATCTGATCGAACGCGGTCTCGATCCAAAGGTCTGCCGGCTGTTCATCGTCGACGGCGCCAAGGCGCTGACCAAGGCGATCCGCGCGACCTTCGGCCGGCATACGCCGATCCAGCGCTGTCAGATTCACAAGGCCCGCAACGTGATCGAGCGCCTGCCCAAGCCGCTGCACGCCTCGGTGCGCAAAACGCTGCGACAAGCCTGGGAACTCGACGACGCCGACAAAGCCGAACGGCTGTTGCGCAATCTCGCCCGCCGGCTCGAAGGAGAGGCGCGCGGGGTTGCCGCAAGCATCCTCGAAGGGCTTGACGAGATGCTGACCGTCAACCGCCTCGGCCTACCCGCCCAACTCCGGCGCTCGCTCGCCTGCACCAACGGAATCGAGAACATGATGGGCACCGTGCGCCGCGTCTGCCGCAACGTGAAGCGGTGGCAAAATACCGATATGGTGCTGCGCTGGACCGCGGCCGGCATGATGGAAGCGGCAAAGGGCTTCCGACGCCTCAAGGCGCACAAGCAGCTGCCGATACTCAAAGCCGCGCTGGCTGCGCATCAGGCCAAGCACGCGACTAAACCGAAACTTGAGAAGGACCGGCAAGCCGCGTAACATCATCAACCGGCAACGCTCGTCCCGCCGAGTTCAACAATGGACGGGACATCCCCGACGGCTCCGCCAAGGAGGGTAATGTGAAGATTTGCATGGTGGGCGCCGGCTATGTTGGCCTGGTTTCGGCGGCTTGCTTCGCTGAATTCGGATGGACGGTCG
>JALHTP010000028.1 GCA_022865725.1 Methyloceanibacter sp.
GGTCGCCCGAAGGGTGATTGTGCACGAGCACGATGGCCGTCGCCGACAGCTCGAGGGCGCGCTTGACCACTTCGCGCACATAGACCGGCGTGTGGTCGACGGTGCCCGTCTGCTGCACCTCGTCGGCAATGATCTGGTTGCGCTTGTCGAGGAACAGGATGCGAAACTGCTCCTTGCTCGCGAACCCCATTGAGGCGCGGCAATAATCGAGCACCTGGGCCCAGGAGGAAAGCACCGGGCGCTCCAGCACCTCGCCGCGCATCAATCTGAGCGCTGCGGCGCGCACCAGCTTGAGCTCGGTCACCGCCGCCTCGCCGATGCCGGGAACCTCGCGCAACAGCTCCTCGGGCGCGTTCACCGCCTCGGCGAAGGTGCCGAAGCGGGCGATAAGCGCCTTGGCCAGCGGCTTGGTATCGCGCCTCGGCGCGGCGCGGAACAGGATCAGCTCGAGCAGCTCATAGTCGGGGAGGGCGTCGGCGCCCGCCCCGCGGAAGCGCTGCCTAAGCCTCTCGCGATGGCCGAGGTAATGTGGCTTGCCCGCATCCTTGAAGCCCATTCAACCTTCGCTCGATCGGCGCCCGTAGGGGGGCCGGTCCAACCCTCGCGGCGAGACCGTGAACACCTCGCATCCCGTGTCGGTGACACCGACGGTGTGCTCGAACTGGGCAGACAGCGAGCGGTCGCGAGTGACCGCCGTCCAGCCGTCCGATAGGATCTTCACATGCGGCTTGCCGAGATTGATCATGGGCTCGATGGTGAACAGCATGCCGGGCTTGAGCGTGAGGCCCTCGCCGGGCTCGCCATAATGCAGGATGTTCGGCCGGTCGTGGAACACGCGGCCCAAGCCGTGGCCGCAAAAATCGCGCACCACGCTGCAGCGCTCGGTTTCGGCATAGATCTGGATGGCGGCGCCGATATCGCCGGTGGTGGCGCCGGGCCTGACGGCGGCGACACCCCGCATCAGCGCGTTATAGGTGACCTCGAGCAGGCGCTCGGCGGCGCGGGGGATTTTCCCGACCGCATACATGCGGCTCGAATCGCCGTGCCAGCCGTCGACGATGAGCGTCACGTCGATATTGAGGATGTCGCCTTCCTTCAGCGCGCGCGGGCCCGGGATGCCGTGGCAGACCACGTGATTGAGCGAGGTGCAGATCGATTTGGGGAAGCCGCGATAATTGAGCGGAGCCGGGATGGCGCCCTGAGCCATGGCGAACTCGAACACGAACCGATCGAGCGCCTCGGTGGTGACGCCGGGCTCGACCTGATCGACCAGAAGATCCAGCGCCTCGGCCACGAGCCGGCCAGCCTTCGCCATGCCGGCGAAAGCGTCAGCCCCGTGGAGCTTGATCTTGGTGTCGCGCGCCTGGGCGCGGGCAAATTCGAGATTAGACATGGAATGCGATTATAAGGAACTCATGCTCACTTAGGAGGAAATCTGCTGATGTGCAACGGGGGAGCCGACCCACTTTCGCACATCATCCCGAGAAGTGCGGCGACTCTAAGAAGGTGGCAGACGCTCGGCAAGCCGTTAGACTTTGAGCCTAACGCCACTGAACCCGCCCGATAGCCATGGCAGATCAGGATTTCAGCCCCCGCACCGTGACCGCCGCGCTGATCGTGATCGGCGAGGAGATCCTGTCGGGCCGCACCCAAGACGTGAACATAGCCTATATCGCTTCCTATCTCACCCGCATCGGCATTCTCTTGCGCGAGGTGCGCGTGGTGGCCGACATCGAGGCCGAGATCGTCGCCGCCGTGAACGAGCTTCGGCCGCGCTTCACCTATGTCTTCACCACCGGCGGCATCGGCCCCACCCATGACGACGTAACTACCGATTCCATCGCCAAGGCCTTTGCGGTGGAGGTGGTGGTCGATCCGCAAGCCGTCGCCGCCATGCGCCAGCGTTTCAGCGAGGCCGAGCTCACGCCGGCGCGGCTGCGCATGGCCCGCATCCCGCAAGGCGCTGCGCTGATCGACAACGCGCTCTCCCGGGCGCCGGGCTTCATGCTCGAGAACGTGATCGTCATGGCCGGGGTTCCGCGCATCATGCAGGTCATGCTCGATGCGGTGGCGCCGCGTCTCGCCAAGGGCCGGCCGATGCTTGCCCGCTCGGTCCGCCTCGACGTGCCCGAAGGCGACGCCGCTCCGGGCCTAGCCGAGCTGCAATCGGCGCATCAAGACGTCCAGATCGGCAGCTACCCGTTCTTCGAGAACAAGCGTGTCGGCACCTATGTGGTGCTACGCTCGACCGATGCGACGAAGCTCGATGCCGCCCAAAATGCGCTGTGGATACTTATCGCCAAAGAAGGCTTCGCCGCCCAAGCCGCCGACGGCGAGTGACCATTTTAAC
>JALHTP010000264.1 GCA_022865725.1 Methyloceanibacter sp.
CCTTCGATATCGGCGTAGAACATGGTGGCGTTGAAGGAGCCCTCGAGCTGGTAGGACTCGAGCTTCGTCATGTTGACGCCGTTGGTGGCGAAACCACCGAGCGCCTTGTAGAGCGCGGCCGGGACGTTACGCACGCGAAAGACGAAACTCGTGACGACCGGACCCTCACTCGCACGCACACGCCCGGGCTTGGCGGCGAGCACCACGAAGCGGGTGGTGTTGTGCTCGGCGTCCTCGATATCGGCGCGTGCCACTTTCAGCCCATAGATCTCGGCGGCAAGCCTCGACGCGATCACCGCCCATGAGCGGTCGCCCCCTTCGCGCAAATGGCGCGCGGCCCCTGCCGTGTCAGCCTCCACTACCGGCGCGAGCTTCAGCGCGCTTATGGCCTTGCGGCATTGGCCGAGCGCCATGATGTGGCTATGCACCGTCTTCAGCTCGGACAGCTTGACTCCGGGCAGGGTCAGCAACTGATGCCGCACCCGCTCGAAATGCTCGGCGACGATATAGAGCCCCGAATGCGGCAGGAGGTGATGGATGTCGGAGACGCGGCCGGCCACGGAATTCTCGATGGGGATCATGGCGAGCTTGGCCTCGCCGTTCTTAACGGCGGCGAGCGCGTCTTCGAAGGTGGGACAGCCAAGCGCCTCCATGCGCGGATAGGCGTCGCGGGCGGCAAGATGCGAATTGGCGCCCGGCTCGCCCTGAAAGGCGATTCTGTTTAGCGATTTGGCCATGGTCTTAGGGAAAGCGGGCTAAGGTCTAATTGCGGGATTGAAGAAGCTCACGCGCCCGCTCGAGGTCGGGCGGAGTATCGACACCGAGCGGGACAGTGTCAACGAGCCCGACATGGATGCGCATGCCGGCTTCGAGCGCGCGGAGCTGCTCCAGTCTCTCCCGCAACTCGAGCGGCGAGGGCGGCAAGGACACGAAGCGCTCCAGCGCGCGCCTGCGATAGGCGTAGATGCCGATATGGTGGTAGAGGGGGCCCTCGCCATAAGGCGCGGTCGCCCGGGTGAAGTAGAGCGCGCGCAGCACCGATCCCCCGCCAACAGGCGACCCGACCAATTTCACCACGTTCGGATCGGTGCGTTCCTCCTCGCGGACGATCTTGGCGGCGATGGTGCCGATATCGGCCTCGCCTTCGTTGAGAGCCTGAAGGCAGGCGCGGACCAGCGACGGATCGAGCGTCGGCAGGTCGCCTTGCAGATTGACCACGGACTCAAGCTTTCCGGCCGGATCGTGCTTCTGCACCGCCTCGAAGACCCGATCGGACCCGCTTGGATGGTCGGGGCGCGTCATCAGCGCTTCGCCACCCACTCTGAGAATCGCATCCCGCACCTTCTGGGCGTCGGTCGCCACCACCACAGGGCCGCAGTCGGCCTCCATCGCCCGGCGCCACACATGGACGATCATGGGCTCCCCCCCGATGTCGGCCAGGGGCTTGTCGGGCAGCCTTGTGGCTTTCAGCCGGGCGGGTATGACGATGAGGCAGGAGGCCATGATCTAGGTCAGTTAGCATGGGAAATTTGCCCAGGCGACTGTCAGTCTTGGTGGCAAATGTCCCCGTTGCAACAGGCCCATAGGCCCTATAGTCTCACGCCCCGCCGCAAGAGCTATACGAAGTAGCCTCTGTGCTTCTCCCGGGGGGACCGTCAAACATGAATTATCGCCTCAATCAAATCGCCATGGCCGTGCTCGGAGCACTGCTGCTTTTCTTTGGCGCAAGAACGCTCATCAACATCGCCTACGAGGAGCATGAGCCGGAAGAGCCCGGCTATGCGGTCTCCGGCTCCGAGGAACATCCGGGCGGAGGCGAAGTGAAGCCGGGCAGCGGCGCCGATCTCGCCACGCTGCTTGCGGCTGCGGATCCGACGCACGGCGCCGATGTCGCCAAGAAATGCGCGATCTGTCACAGTTTCGATAAAGGCGGCCCGAACCTGATCGGCCCGAACCTCTACGGCGTGCTCGGCCGCAAGATCGCGAGCCACGAAGGCTACGAATATTCCGACGCGCTGAAGGCGAAGGAAGGCGATTGGGACTACGAAAAAATCAATCACATGATCGAGAACCCGAACGCCTTCGCGCCGGGAACCAAGATGGCGCTGTTTCCGGGCCTCCCCGATGCCAAGCAGCGCGCCGATGTGCTCGTGTTCCTGCGCACCAAGAACGACAACCCCCCGCCTCTGCCTGAGCCTACGGCCGGCGGCGGTGCGGCAGCGGGCGGCGCAGCAGCGGGCGGCGAGGTAAAGCCAGGCGGTGAAGCGGCCGCAGGCAGCGGATCGGAGGTGCTGGCGCTGCTCGCGACGGCCGATCCCAAACAGGGCGAAGCCGACGCGGCCCTCTGCAAGATCTGCCACACGTTCAACAAGGGCGGGGCGGCCCTGATTGGCCCCAATCTTTATGATGTCGTCGGGCGAAAGATCGCTTCGGTCGAAGGCTTCACTTACACGCCGGGGCTCAAGGCGCATGAGGGCGAGTGGACCTACGAGAAGCTCGATCCCTGGCTGACAAATCCCCAAGCCTTCGCACCGGGAACGATGATGGCCTTCCCCGGCATCGCCGATGCCAAGAAGCGCGCCAATGTCATCGCCTTCCTGCGAATGAACAGCGACAGTCCCAAACCTCTGCCGGAAGCTGCTGCGGCAACACCGCCGGCGGCACCAGCGGCGAAGCCGGCCGAAGCGGCGCCAGCTGCCGAGACACCCGCGCCTCCGGCGGAAACGCCTGCACCTGCGGCTGAGACGCCTGCACCGTCTGCCGAGACACCGGCACCATCGGCTGAGACACCGGCACCATCGGCTGAGACGCCCGCCGCTCCCGCCGAGACGCCACCAGCGGCTACCGAGGAGCCCGCTGTTGTTCCCGAGGAGATGGAGAAGGTCATAGAAGAGACGGAGGACAACCCGCCCACGTCAGAGCCTTCGGCGGGCGAGGGTCCCTACTCATCGCAGCCGCAGCCCGCCTATCCCGAGGGCAAGCCCGAGGGCGTGGAATAGGCTTGACCCGGGGCGCTCGAATCGCCGAACGCCCCGGTTCGACATGACCGATAATTCATTTGGCCGGCGAGCCTGCCATGTTAGGCTCCGCCGGCCTTTTTTGTGCTTTCGGCCCGGGCCTGTAAGCCACGCTGCGGCAAGCCTTTTTCCACTCAGCTGGGGCTCGTTTCGCCGGTCATGACCTTGCTTCGCCTGGCCACCGCAATCGTGCTTGCCGCTCTCCTCTCCTGCCCTGCCGGGGCCGAGGACGCTCCCGCCCGCCATCACGCGCTTTCGCTGATCGGCGCGCCGAAATACCCGGCCGATTTCACCCATTTCGACTATGTGAATCCCGAGGCGCCGAAAGGCGGC
>JALHTP010000265.1 GCA_022865725.1 Methyloceanibacter sp.
CTTAGGGCCTCACCCGAAAGGCCGGAAAAACCCCGGATTTCGCGGTGAACCCGACCTGTCGATTTCAATGGCTTAGATGGTGGCTGTGCTGGCAGTCTGCAGCGAATGGCTCTCTGGGGTCGAATTCCCTGTTAAGGGGGAAAATACAGGGAAATTTCGCAGATCTAGCCGCGAAGGCGGGAAGAGGGCTCGGTTTTCCAACTATAAGTCAGCTGGTTACGCCAAAATTCCCTACGCACCCGAACAGGGAATTTTCTGGAGCTAACAGGGAATTGTTTCCCGCATAGCAGTGAATAATTCAGCTAATCAATGCGGATGGGGTTTTCGGTACACACAGGGTTCACTTTTCCGGAGAGTACCAAACAGCCGATGTATAGGCCCGGTCCTGCAATGTCGGCGGGACCTTGTCCGGCAAGGCTACTCCGAAGAAGGCTGCATCATAGGTTGTCCACCTTGGCGTTGGAATCTCAAGCACCCGCACGTAGTAAAAGGCCCGTTCGGCTGGATCGAAATCCGGGTCCTTCCAGTAAGCAGAGAGCATTGGCGCCCCGATGGTGTTGGTGAAGGTGGCCGAAGCAATGTCGACCGTGTTCCCGACCGCTTGCCGGCACCGGCCGTCGCCACCGATCGCACGGCCATCCGAGACCGCGACATCATAGATCCTTTCTTTCAGGGAGCCGTCGGCATCGAGCCAGCCCTTGATGACCTGCACCCTCTCCAGGTTCGCCCAGTCCGGATCGCGCATCGCCATGATTACGAAGGTGGGCGCAGCGCCCGCGGTGTATCCGCGAAGATCTCCGCCCATGGGAACCCCTTTGCGGTAGCCCAGCCCGGCAAAGTCCGCAGCCTGCTCATCGCCGGGCGCAAAGTTCCAACCCGCAAACAGCCGGACACGGATCCGGGTGCCGGTCGTCGCATATATCTCCTTGCGCAGCAGCGCGTCGAAAATCTCATCGCGGGTGTTCGCGCGCGACCAGACGCCGGTCAGCCCCGATGCGACCTCCTGCGCCTTGGTTATCCGAAGGGCCGGATCCGATGCAGGGATGACCTCGCCGCCGAACCGGTCCGGCCCGGGCTCACTGCTGGCCATTTTCCCGAAATAGTTGTCCTCTGCCGTAGACGGCAAAGCGGTATGCGCGTCGCTGGCGGCATTGAAGCCGAAGTGATAGGGATTGGCGCCGATCTTGGCCTCCAGTTCGAGGCCGACCTTGAGCGCCGAACGGCCGTATTCGTACTGGAGCATCCAGTCTTGTTTCGGGGCCGAGCCGTCGAGGTTGCCCTTGTCCCATCTCTCGAAATCCGCGAACTCATCATCGGGCGAAAGGAATGGATGGGACTCTCCATCGCCCTTGATCTGGGTTATCTCCATGATCGGCTCATGCTGAGCCCGCCTCTCGGCGTAGGCCCGGTCCATGGGCTCGCCGTTGAATTTCGACGTGTTGAAGGCCAGCCCGTTCGAGTGATTGCCGTTGTGAACGTGGGCCAGAACCCGTCCGCCGGTCTTCTCTTCGTACTTGTCCATGTAGGTCCAGAGGTCCTGGGGGACTTGGCTGTCAAAACGCGAGACCGGCAAGACCTGCTCCGTCTTGTCCGCGCCATCGGCGAAGACGACGATGCGATGGAGATTGTTTCCGTTTGGCGTGGACGTCCATTCGAATCCGGTCATCGCCGAAAAGATGCCGGGC
>JALHTP010000266.1 GCA_022865725.1 Methyloceanibacter sp.
CTCCTTCGAGACGCGGGACACGTCCTACAAGTCGCTGAAGGCCGTGCTCGAAGGAGGCATCGAAGGGCGGCCCCAAAACGTCCTCTTCTATGCGACCTCGAACCGCCGTCACCTCATGCCCAGGGAGATGGTGGAGAACGAGCGCTCGACCGCCATCAACCCCGCAGAGGCCGTCGAGGAGAAGCTCTCGCTCTCGGACCGGTTCGGGCTTTGGATCGGCTTCCACAATTGCAGCCAGGACGATTATCTCGCGATGGTGCGCGCCTATGCCGGCCATTACGGCATCGCGATGAATGCGGCGGCGTTGCGCGAAGAGGCGCTTGGCTGGGCGCTATCGCGCGGCAGCCGTTCGGGCCGCGTCGCCTGGCAATATATCCAGGATCTCGCCGGCCGCTTGGGTCAGCCGCTTTAGCAAATTAGTCGGCGTTGGCGGCCTGATCGCTCATATATTTGGTGGGATCGACGGGACGCGAGCCCTTGCGCAGCTCGAAATGCACCTGCGGCTGGCTCGCCGAGCCCGTGGCGCCGGCTTTGGCGATAATCTGGCCGCGGCGTACCTTGTCGCCCCGTTTGACCAGGATATCCTCGTTATTGGCGTAAGCCGAGACCCAATTATTGGCGTGCCTGACGAGAACGAGATTGCCGTAGCCTTTGAGCTCGTTGCCGGCATAAGCGACCACGCCATTCTCGGCGGCCTTCACCGAGGTGCCTTGCGGAACCGCAAGATCGATGCCGTCATTGTGGCCGCCATCGGGTCTTGCGCCGAACTCGGAAACGACGCGGCCCTTCACCGGCCAGCGGAAGCTGTTGCCCGACATGGGATCGGGCGTGGGCAGCTGATCGTTGCTCGTCACGCGCGGTTTCTCTTCGCCGGTCACTTCCGGCGAGGCGGCGATGTCATTCGGCGAAATGTCGCTCTTGCCGGTCTTGTCGGCAGACTTCGCGTTGGTGTCGACCTGCGTCTCTTCTTCCTCGGCGAGAGACGTGCCAGGCGCGGGGATAGTCGTCGTCTTGACCTTGCGCACCTCGGGCGCCGTCTCGACCGCCGGCTCTGCGAGCGGAGTGTCGTCCTTCGCGGCGACAACGGGCTTGGAACTCTTGCCCGGAACCACAAGCACCTGGCCGATGCGGAGATTGTTTGGGTTGAGCTTGTTGCTTTCGATCAGCGCCTGTTCGTTCACGTCGAGCTTCTCGGCGATGATGTGCGGTGTGTCGCCCTTCTGCACCTTGTAGGTCGATGACACGGGAGCTTCAGCCGCCTGGGCTACTTTCGCCGCCGACGCGCCGGGGATGATCAGCTCCTGGCCGATATCGAGGCGGCCATCGGGAAGATTGTTGGCGGCCATGATCGCTTCCACCGGAACGCCGTAGCGGCGCGAAATCACGGAGAGCGTGTCGCCCTTGGCGACCTTGATATGGGCCCCTTGCAGCTGACTGGCGCGCATCACCGCGGGAGCCGGGTGCGGCGCGGCTTCAGCCGGATAGTTCGCCTCGGCGGCGCCGACGCGTCCGCTCGGCGTAGGCGTGTAGGCGGCTTCGCTCGGGCGCGGCGTATAAGACGGTGGCGGCAGGCTCGCGCGCGTCAGCTGCGTGGGCGAGTCGCCTGAGCTATAGACCGACTCCGCGGGAACCGGCAGCGACGAGGTCGAGGCAAGATCGGCGTTGCCTGCGTCTGAAGGACTATCGTTGCTGGTGAGATTGAAGGACGGAAAATCGAAGCGCGATGAGGGCGAGCTGCAGCCTGCGAGGGTCAGTCCGATACAAGCGGCCGCCACTACACCGCAGGCGCAGCTTCCATAGCCAGACCAGAACGCTGTCTGTCGCATCCCTCTTCGGCCCCTTCACACACAATCCGTCAGCGAGTAAAGCGCGGGAGGGGTAAACAGGCTGTTAACTCTTTGGGTGAGGTCAAAAGATTCGGCCAACAAGGGCTTAGGCGCTCCCCGGCTTGGCCCCACGCGCCGCTTTTTGCACCCGCGCGCCGACCCCTGCCCTTCCTTGCACCAGTGGCACGAAGCGCACCGGCAGCAGCTCCTTCTGCGTCAATCCCGCTTCCGTCTTGTCGATCTCGACGAGCATCTGCGTGTCGCGCGTCGCGCCCAACGGGATGATCATGCGGCCGCCGACTTTAAGCTGCTCGATGAGCGCGGGGGGCGCCTCGCGCGCGGCGGCCGTGACGATGATGCGATCGAAGGGCGCTTGCGGCGGCCAGCCGAGCCAGCCGTCGCCGATGATGGTCGTGACATTGCTGATGCCGAGCTTGGCGAAGCGCCGTTCGGCCGCCTTCTGTAGCTCCCGCCAGCGCTCGATGGTGTAGACCCGACGGCAGAGATGCGACAGCACCGCGGCCTGATAGCCGGACCCGGTGCCGATCTCGAGGATCTTATGGCGCTCGTCGAGATCGAGCTTCTCCGTCATGAAGGCGACGACGTAGGGCTGGGAGATGGTCTGGCCGCAATCGATCGGAAGGGCGATGTCCTGATAGGCGTGGTCGGCGAAGGCCTCGTCGACGAACAGCTCGCGCGGCACCCGCTCGATCGCGCGCAGCACATCGTTGTCGCGAATGCCGCGACGCCTGAGCTGCATGATCAGCCCGATCTGATCTTGGGCGGATGCCATGGCCGACCCACCCCTTTCAGAGGCGGTTCCAAGAGTATCGGACGATTCTAAGGCCCTGTCCTAGCGATTGCCGCATCGTCACTTCGGAGGCTCGATCTTGGTGAGGCCGCCCATATAGGGCTTCAACACCTCGGGGATGCGGATGGAACCGTCCGCTTCCTGGTAATTTTCGAGCACCGCGATCAGCGCGCGCCCCACCGCGACGCCCGACCCGTTCAGCGTATGCACGAAGCGCGTGTCCTTCGCGCCCTTGGCCTTGTAGCGCGCGTTCATGCGCCGCGCCTGGAAGTCGCCGGTGTTGGAACAAGAGCTGATCTCGCGATAAGCCCCCTGCCCGGGCAGCCAGACCTCGATGTCGTAGGTCTTGTTGGCGGCGAAGCCCATGTCGCCGGTCGAGAGCACGAGCACCCGGTAGGGAATTTCGAGTCTTTTCAGCACGGTCTCGGCGCAAGCTGTCATGCGCTCGTGCTCTTCGGCCGATTGCTCGGGCGTGGTGATGGAGACCAGCTCCACCTTGGAGAATTGATGCTGGCGGATCATGCCGCGCGTGTCTTTTCCTGCCGCGCCCGCCTCGGCCCTGAAGCATGGCGTCCAGGCGGTTACTCGCATGGGTAACTTCGCCTCGTCGGTGATGTCCTCGCGCACGAGATTTGTGAGGGGCACCTCGGCGGTCGGGATCAGCCATAACTTCTCGGAAAGCTCTAGAACAGGCAAGGGACCGATTCCCGTGTAGTTTTCCTTCACTACGAAGTCTACGAGTGTGTCAGCGGCTTCTGCTAATGAGACGCTCCGCGTTGCAAGGAACTGATCGTCCATAAACTTCGGCAGTTGCGCGGTTCCGAACATGGTCTCGTCGCGCACGAGAAGTGGTGGGTTGATCTCGGTGTAGCCGCCAAGTTCCCGCCCATCCTCGCTCTTGTACTCGCTGGTGTGCAGATCGAGCATGAACTGGGCGAGCGCGCGCTCGAGCCGCGCCAACGCGCCCTTCAGCACGACGAAGCGCGCGCCTGACAGCTTCGCCGCCGTCTCGAAATCCATCAGGCCGAGGGCTTCGCCCAACTCGAAATGCTGTTTCGGCTGAACCGAGAATTGCTTCGGCTTGCCCACTTCGCGCAGAACGACATTGGACCCTCCATCAGACCCGACTGGCACATCGGCGTCGGGAACATTCGGGATGCCTTCGAGCAAAGATTGAAGGTCTTCAGCAGCCATGTCGGCAGCCTGTTGATTCAAGGAAAGTAGGGTTTTGAGCTGGGCAACCTCCTTCATAAGGGCTTCCGCAAGGACTTCGTTCTTCGCCGCCTTGGCGTTACCGATCTCTTTCGAAGCGTTATTGCGTTGGGCCTGCATCTCCTGCAATTTCTGAATCCTGCCGCGGCGTTCCGCGTCCAGGCTGAGGATTCGATTCAGCGTGGCGGTGGGATCGTCAAAGCCGCGATCGGTCAGCCCGTTGACGAAGGACTCCTGATTTTCGCGGATCCATTTGATGTCGAGCACTGGTCTATTCCTCGGAGACTCGAAAGCTTCGTATAAGGCTCAATCCCATCCTTGTCATGGCCGAGTGGTCTCCATTTTTCATACCTCCCCCTTGTGGGGAGGTCCGGCGTCGCTTTGCGACGCTGGGGTGGGGGCTTTCGCGCTCAAGTAGCGAAGCGGTAGCCCATCGGAGATGTCTCGCCCCACCCGGCGCGCTAAGTCGCGCGCCCCCCTCCCCATCAAGGGGAGGGATGGAACTCGTTGCGGCGCTTCAGCAGACATGCGTGATCCTTTTCCGCGACGCGTTTCGCGTCCGGGGTTTGCTGATCTCGCCCCTCTTGTGAGGGGATGGCGCGCCGAAAGACGCAAACCTATGGTGTCGCGATCCTTGCGGGGATCGCGCGGGCGCCTTCCGGCGCGCCATAGCGGCGATTTGACGACGCCGGGCCGCGCTTTCGCCGTAAGTGTCC
>JALHTP010000267.1 GCA_022865725.1 Methyloceanibacter sp.
CAATACTGGATCGGCGAGACCTAGTACGCGCGCGGTCAGTACAAGAACGCGGCGGACGCCTTCCTCAAGGGCTACAAGGCTTACAAGTCCGGCGAGAAGGCCCCTGACGCCCTGCTCAAGCTCGGCATGGCGCTCGCCCAGCTCGGCCAGAAGGATGCGGCGTGCTCCACATTCAACGAGCTCAAGACCAAGTTCCCGGCGGCGCCGGAGCCTGTGCGTGACGACGCCAAGGCTGAGCGCAAGAAGGCCGGCTGCTGAGATGGATGCCTTGCCCATCACGCAAGCGGAGGCGCGAGCGCTGCTGGCGCCGTTGCGGCGATTACCCCGCGTCGCGCTCGCGGTGTCGGGCGGGCCCGACAGTCTCGCGCTCATGCAGCTTGCCGCGCGTTTGCGGGCCGAGCTCGGCGTCGGCCTCACGGTGCTCAGCGTCGATCACGGACTTCGCGCGTCCTCGCGCGATGAGGCGCTGATGGTGGGAAGGCTCGCCGCGGGGCTCGGCCTCCCTCATGCGATCCTCGACTGGGAGGGGAGGGAGAATAGTGCCGCGAGCCTCCAGGCAAGGGCGCGGGCGGCGCGCTACGACCTCATGGCGGCCTATTGCCACGCAAACGACATTCCGGCGCTCGTCACCGCCCATCATCTCGACGATCAGGCCGAGACCTTCCTGATGCGGCTCAAGCGCGGCAGCGGCCTCGACGGCTTGGCGGCGATCCCGGAGCGGGGCGCCTGGGCGGGAATCGTCATCTTGCGGCCTTTGCTCGACATGCCGAAGGCGCGCCTCGTCGCCACGCTTAAGGAGCAAGGCATCTCCTTCGTCTCCGACCCGAGCAATGACGATCCGCGTTTCGAGCGCGCGCGGGTCAGGGGAAGTGCTTCAGCGTTCTCCGCCCTTGGGCTTAACCCTGAGGCGCTGGCGCTTTCGGCGCGGCGCTTGCGGCGCGCCCGCGAGGCGCTCGATGCGGCAGCGCAGAGTTTCCTCGCCACGAGCAGCGAGACGAGCGAAGCGGGCTACGCCCTGATCGACGCCGACGCGCTTGAAGCGGCCCCGCCAGAGATCGCGCTGCGGGTGCTGGCGCAGCTGATCGGCGCGGTGGGCGGCGGCGAGACGCCGTTGCAGCTCGCCAAGCTCGAAGCTTTGCTCGCCGCCTTGGAGGCGCGGCCCGGCAAGGCGCACACGCTCGGGCGCTGCCGGATCGAGCCCATCTCCGGTCGGCTCGGCCTCTTCCGCGAAATGCGGGGAAGGGGACTCCCCGCCGCCCGGCTACTGCCCGGCGAGCGCGCGCTATGGGACAATCGCTTCAGGATCGAGCTTGGAGCGAACGAGCAGGCGCCGATCGTGGTGCGGGCGCTCGGCGACTCCGGCTTGAGGGAGCTCAGGGACCGCTCGGCTCTGGCGTCATCGCTGCCGCGCCTTGCGGTGCGGACGCTGCCCTCCTGCTGGCGGGGGGAGGTCCTGATTGGGCTCCCTATGCTGGGCGGATTGTATGGTTCCGAACCCTCGGGCCTCGATTGCCGCGCCATTTTTGTCAGTTCGGGAGGGGCGACCGGGAGGGCGGAGGGAGCGGCGCAGCGCTCGAGCCGTTGAGAAAGCATGCACCTCTTTCGGTTAGCTTTACTTGGCAAAAAGCATGCATGTTCCTATGTTACGAAGGCTTAGCGTCAATCCCATGCCTTAGTTGAGAGCGAGGCTGCCGGGCATCGGCAGCCGCGCATGGATGGAACCGTCAGGTCAGTCATGAATTCGAATTTCCGTAACTTCGCCATCTGGGTGTTCATCGGCCTCCTCCTGGTCGCGCTGTTCAACCTGTTCCAGAGCCCGGGCGTGCATGTCCGCGGCAACGAGATCAGCTTCTCGCAGCTCTTGAGTGAGGTCGAGGGCGGCAACGTCCAGGATGTGACCATCGCCGGCAACACCATCACCGGTCACTTCACCGACGGCCGCAACTTCCAGACCTATGCGCCGAACGATCCGAACCTGGTCGACAAGCTGAACCAGAAGGGCGTGAAGATCACCGCCAAGCCGTCGGAGGACGACGTGCCCTCGCTGCTCGGCGTGCTGGTGTCGTGGTTCCCCATGCTGCTCCTCATCGCGGTGTGGATCTTCTTCATGCGTCAGATGCAGTCGGGCGGCGGGCGCGCCATGGGCTTCGGCAAGTCCAAGGCGAAGCTGCTGACCGAGCGCCATGGTCGCGTGACCTTCGACGACGTCGCTGGCGTCGACGAGGCCAAGGAGGATCTTCAGGAGATCGTCGAGTTCCTGCGCGACCCGCAGAAATTCCAGAAGCTCGGCGGGCGCATCCCGCGCGGCGCGCTGCTGGTCGGACCTCCCGGCACCGGCAAGACGCTGCTTGCGCGCGCCATCGCCGGCGAGGCCAATGTTCCGTTCTTCACCATCTCCGGTTCCGACTTCGTCGAGATGTTCGTCGGCGTGGGCGCGTCGCGCGTGCGCGACATGTTCGATCAGGCGAAGAAGAACGCGCCCTGCATCATCTTCATCGATGAGATCGACGCCGTCGGCCGGCATCGTGGCGCTGGCCTCGGCGGCGGCAACGACGAGCGCGAGCAGACCTTGAACCAGTTGCTGGTCGAGATGGACGGCTTCGAGGCCAATGAAGGCATCATTTTAATCGCCGCGACCAACCGTCCCGACGTGCTCGATCCCGCGCTGCTCCGCCCCGGCCGCTTCGACCGGCAGGTGGTGGTGCCGCGGCCCGACATCATCGGGCGCGAGAAGATCCTGAAGGTGCATGTGCGGAAGGTTCCGCTTGGGCCGGACGTGGATCTGCGCGTCATCGCCCGCGGCACGCCCGGATTCTCCGGCGCCGATCTCGCCAATCTGGTCAACGAGGCGGCGCTGCTGGCCGCGCGCCGCTCCAAGCGCCTCGTCATGCAGGGCGAGTTCGAGGACGCCAAGGACAAGGTGATGATGGGCGCCGAGCGCCGCTCCATGGTCATGAACGAGGAAGAGAAGACGCTGACCGCCTATCACGAGGGCGGGCATGCGCTCGTCGCGCTGCATATGCCGGCGTCGGATCCCGTGCACAAGGCGACCATCATTCCGCGTGGCCG
>JALHTP010000268.1 GCA_022865725.1 Methyloceanibacter sp.
GAGCTGAAGGGCCTGATCGACGACTACGTGAAGGAGGAAATCTACGTCCGCGAGGCCCTGGCGCTCGGCCTCGACCGGGACGACACCGTGATCCGTCGTCGCCTCCGGCAGAAAATGGAGTTTCTGACCGACCTCGGCGTCGACCAGCTGTCTCCGACCGATGCCGATCTCGAGGCCTATCTGAAGGCTCATCCCGACACGTTCGAAATCGATCCGCTCATCGGCTTTGAGCAGATCTTCTTCAATCCGGACAAGCATGGCGACAGGATCGAGGCGGATGCCGCGGCGGCGCTCAAATCCCTTGTTGCCAATCCCGCCACCGACCCCGGAACGCTCGGCGATGCGACGCTGCTCCCTACCGACTTGCCGCCGACGAGCGCGAGCAGTATCGGCGAGACCTTCGGCAGCGATTTTGCCGATGCCGTGAGCAGGATCGAACCGGGGAGCTGGAGCGGCCCGATTGCCTCGAGCTACGGATTGCATCTCGTCCGGGTGTCGGAGCGCAAACCGGGGCGCCTGCCGCCGCTTTCCGAGGTGCGGAGCGCGGTGCTGCGGGAGTGGAGCAATGAGCGGCGGCACGAGATTGCCGACGCCGAGATCGATGCGCTGCTGAAGCGGTACAAGGTGCGGATCGAGAGCGGGCAACCGGGAGGCGCCGCTCCATGAACCGGCTCCTCCTCGTTGTCGCCGCGCTTGCGGTCCCGGTCATGCTTTCGGCCGCGGCCGATGCTCATGAGATGCGCCCTGCCTATCTTGCTATGGAGGAGACTCAGCCGGGTGAATTTTCCGTCCTCTGGAAAGTGCCGGCAATGGGCGACGAGCGGCTCGGGCTCTACGTCCAATTGCCTGCGACCTGCAGGCCTAAGGCCGAACCTGTCCGGTCGATCGTCGACTCTGCCTATATGGAGCGATGGACGGCGCTCTGCGCCGGCGGGCTCAAGGGCCAGTCGATCACTGTTGATGGCCTCCGCGCGACCGTGACGGACGCGCTGGCGCGGATCCAGTATCGCGACGGCTCGGTCGAGGTCGCGCGGCTGACACCCGAATCGCCAGGTTTCGTCGTCGCCGGTTCTCAACCGGGCTGGGAAGTGGCCCGCACCTACTTTCTCCTCGGTGTCGACCACATCTTGTCCGGCTATGATCATTTGCTGTTTGTCTTCGCGCTAGTTCTCCTCATCCATAACCGCTGGATGCTTGCCAAGACGATCACCGCCTTTACGCTGGCGCACAGCGTGACTTTGGCCGGCGCGACGCTTGGTTATTTCAGCCTGCCACAAAAACCCGTCGAGGCCGCAATCGCGTTGAGCATCGCTTTTGTTGCTAGCGAGTTGATCAAGACCCGATCTGGTCAGCGCCGGCTCTCCGAGAACTATCCGTGGTTGGTCGCCTTCGCGTTTGGCCTGCTGCATGGCTTCGGTTTCGCCGGCGCACTGAAGGAAACCGGCTTGCCGCAAACCGATATTCCGCTTTCTCTTCTGACCTTCAATCTGGGCGTCGAGGCGGGCCAGTTGCTGTTCGTTGCCGCGGTCTTGATCGCCTTTCGCGC
>JALHTP010000029.1 GCA_022865725.1 Methyloceanibacter sp.
CTGGCGGCGCCGCTGCTCACGCTGCTGGTCATCGTCGTGCTGTTGTGGCTGGCGATCCGTTGGCTTCGCAATCTCTCCGGCAAACCGCGTCCGTCGTGACCCAAAACAACGCCAACCCCTGGAAGCCGATCGCTATCGTTCTTGCGCTGCTGCTTGCCGCGGCCCTGATCGCCCTAGCGCTCGTGACCGCGGGCGTGATGCAGCTCGGATTCTCCTTGCTCTGACCGGTCTCTGGCGGGACGGCGAAGTTCAGGCCGCCTTCGCTCCCCTGCCCGCCAGCACCTGGTCCGCAGCCTTACCCGTCAGCTCCGCCAAATGATCGAATCTGGCGTTGAAGGTGCCCACCCCGGCCGTCGCCGATCTGAGCTCCACGATCAGGTTCTGGATCTCCGACTCCGGCAGATGCACCTCGACCAGGTCCCAGCCGGGCCAGCCCGGGCGCGCGTCGAAGCCGAGGATCTGCCCGCGCCGCGAGGAGACGATGGAGTTGATGCGCGCCGTGGCTTCGGACGGCACGGCGATCTCCACCGCCATGACCGGCTCGAGCAGCACCGGCGAGCATTGCGGCATGCCCTCGCTCATGGCGATGCGCCCTGCCTGGCGGAACGCCATGTCGGAGGAATCGACCGTGTGGTAGGAGCCGTCGATCAGGCAGACCGCGACATCCACCACGGGAAAGCCGAGCGGGCCGGTATGCAAATAGTCGCGCACCCCGATCTCGACCGAGGGGATGTAGTTCTTCGGCACCACGCCGCCCGAAATCTCGTCGGAGAACTCGAAGCCCGCGCCGCGGGGCTGCGGCTTGATGGTCACCACCACGTCGCCGAACTGGCCGTGGCCGCCCGACTGCTTCTTGTGGCGGCCGCGCACCTCGGCCGATTTGCGGATGGTCTCTTTGTAGGGGATCTGGCGCGGGCGCGTTGAGGCGTCGATGCCGTATTTACGCACCAGCTTCTCCAGCGCCACGCGCAAATGCATCTCGCCCTGGCCCCACAGCACCATCTCGCCCATGTCCTGGCTGTGGGTGAGCGAGATCGAGGGGTCCTCCTCGATGATCTTGGCGATGGCCGCGGTGAGCTTCACCTCGTCCTTCTTCTCCTTGGCGGCGACGGCCAGCCCGAACACCGGGCTGGCGACATCGGCGGTCTTGATCTTGACCGTTTTCCCCTTCTCTTCGATCAACGT
Source organism: Methyloceanibacter sp. (assembly GCA_022865725.1). Classification (GTDB taxonomy): domain Bacteria; phylum Pseudomonadota; class Alphaproteobacteria; order Rhizobiales; family Methyloligellaceae; genus Methyloceanibacter. The sequence goes on from JALHTP010000029.1 coordinate 1,186, forward strand.
GTCGCCGGTCTTGACGCTGTCGAGGCGGCCGAAGGCGACGGTGTCGCCGGGATGTCCCTCGCCGCGCTTGGCGGGCTCCTGGCCCAGCACGCTGAAAACGCCCGAGATGCGCTCCTCGTCGCCACCGCCATAGATGGTGGTCCCGTCGGCGAAGGCGCCGGTCAGCACGCGCGCTAGGCTGAGCTTGCCGCCATGCGCGGTGTGGAACGTCTTGGCCACGAAGGCGCAAGACGGCACCTTGGCGACGCCAAGCCGCTTAATTGTGGCCTCGACAAAAGGAGCTTCGTGCCGCAGCGCCTTGAGTAGGCGGAAGATGCCGTGACCGCTCTCCGCCGAGCCGAGCAGCACCGGGCAGATCAGCCCGTCGGTGAACTCCTTGGACAGATCGTCGAACACCTTGTCGCGCGGCGGCGGGACATCTTCGAGCAGCTGCTCCATCAGCTCGTCGTCGTAGTCGGCGAGCTTCTCCAGCATGGAGAATCGGGCTTCCTTTTCGCGCTCGGCCAGCGTGGCGGGAATGTCGATCACCTCGCTCGGGGCGTGCTCGCGATAGACATGAGCGCGCTCGAGCGCGAGATCGATGAAGCCGGTGACGATATCGTTCTCCCAGATCGGAATCTGGCGCAGCACCAGCGGCTTGGTCGAGGCCGGCTGGAGCATCGGCACGATATCGCGCACGCGAGCCTCGGCCTTGTCGATCTTGTTGATGAACAGGAAATGCGGGATGCCGCGATCTTCGAGCTGCTTGAGGATCAGTTGCA
>JALHTP010000269.1 GCA_022865725.1 Methyloceanibacter sp.
ACCTGAAATACCGACTTGGCGATGTCGAGACCGATGGTTGTGACCGTTTGCATGACTGGCTCCTCCGAATCGTGGGAGCACTAACAGCCCCCAAATCCATGGCACTCATGTGCCGGTGGGGGAGCCGTCCACAGCATCAGTTACGGACATTCCTCCAACGCATTTCTCTTGCGTTCTCGGCATCGAGAAGTAATGCACGCGCGATGGACAACGCCCAGGGTCAACATTGAGAGCGCGCTGCCTTGCTTTCTTGCTGGGGCGTGCCTAACTATACGAGTTAGCACTCTTCCTCTACGAGTGCTAAAGGCCATTCCATCGCGAGCGCACAATAGTCCTAAGGGAAACCCATGAAATTCAGACCTCTACATGACCGCGTCGTCATTCGCCGTCTTGAAGGCGAAGAGAAGACGAAGGCCGGCATCATCATTCCCGACACCGCCAAGGAAAAGCCGCAGGAAGGCGAAGTCGTCGCCGTTGGTCCTGGCGCGCGCGATGAAGCCGGCAAGCTCATCCCCATTGATCTCAAGGCGGGCGATCGAGTGTTGTTTGGCAAATGGTCGGGCACAGAAGTGAAGATCGATGGCGAAGAACTCCTCATCATGAAGGAGTCCGACGTCATGGGGGTGCTCGAAGGCGCCAAGGCCAGCAGGAAGGCCGCATAGGCTTGAAGTAGCCTTCCATCAGTTCAATTTAGGAGAAACCAAAATGGCTGCCAAGGACGTCAAATTCTCCGCCGACGCGCGCGATAAAATGCTTCGCGGCGTCGATATCCTTGCCAACGCTGTCAGGGTGACGCTCGGGCCAAAAGGCCGCAATGTCGTCCTCGACAAGAGCTACGGCGCACCGCGCATTACCAAAGACGGCGTCACTGTCGCCAAGGAGATCGAGCTCGAGGACAAGTTCGAGAACATGGGCGCGCAAATGCTGCGCGAAGTGGCATCGAAGACCAGCGACATCGCCGGCGATGGCACCACCACCGCGACAGTGCTGGCTCAGGCGATTGTGAAGGAAGGGATTAAGCTGGTCGCAGCCGGTATGAATCCGATGGACCTGAAGCGCGGCATCGATCTGGCAGTAGGCGAGGTTGTGAAGGACATTGCGCGGCAGGCCAAGAAGGTCAAGTCGTCGGAGGAGATCGCCCAGGTCGGCACGGTCGCCGCGAACGGCGAAAAGGAGATCGGCCAGATGATCGCCAAGGCCATGCAGAAGGTCGGCAATGAGGGCGTGATCACGGTGGAGGAGGCAAAGAGTTTCGAAAGCGAGCTCGAAGTGGTTGAGGGTATGCAGTTCGACCGCGGCTATATCTCGCCCTACTTCATCACCAATGCGGACAAGATGATGGCCGAGCTCGAGAGCCCCTACATCCTAATCTACGAGAAGAAGCTCTCGAATATGCAGTCGCTGCTACCGCTGCTTGAGGCGGTCGTCCAAGCCGGCAAGCCGCTCTTGGTGATCGCCGAGGACGTCGAGGGCGAAGCGCTTGCCACCCTCGTGGTCAACAAACTCCGCGGTGGGCTGAAGGTTGCGGCCGTCAAGGCGCCGGGCTTCGGCGACCGCCGCAAGGCGATGCTGCAGGACATCGCCGTGCTCACCGGGGGTGAGCTTATCTCCGAAGACCTCGGCATCAAGCTCGAGAACGTCACCGTGCAGATGCTGGGGCGCGCCAAGCGCGTGACCATCACCAAGGATGACACCACTATTATCCACGGCGCGGGCAAGAAGACTGACATCGAGGCCCGCATCGCTCAGATTAAGCAGCAGATCGAGGACACGACCTCCGATTACGACAAGGAGAAGCTGCAGGAGCGGCTGGCCAAGCTCGCCGGCGGCGTCGCTGTGATCAAGGTCGGGGGTTCAAGTGAAATAGAGGTGAAGGAGAGGAAAGACCGCGTCGACGATGCGCTGAACGCGACCCGCGCCGCGGTCGAAGAGGGCATTGTCCCCGGGGGCGGCGTTGCCCTGCTATGGGCGGCGAAGTCGCTGAAGGTCAAAGGCGACAATGAGGACCAGGAAGCCGGCATCAACATCATCCGCCGGGCGCTCCAGGCACCGATCCGCCAGATCGCTGAGAATGCTGGCGTCGAAGGTTCGATCGTGGTCGGTAAGGTGACCGACCAGAAGTCGGCCTCCTTCGGTTATGATGCCCAAACCGGCGAATATGGCGACCTGATCACGAAGGGCATCATCGACCCGGCCAAAGTCGTGAGGGTCGCTTTACAGGACGCGAGCTCCGTCGCTGGCCTCCTGGTGACAACGGAAGCGATGGTTGCCGAAATGCCAAAGAAGGATTCGGGCTCTCCGGCCATGCCGGGCGGCATGGGTGGGATGGATTACTAAGCTCTGGCAGGGAGGCCATGAGCCTTGAATGAGTACCCTGAGGATAGAACCCATGAACCTGATTCAATCAATTTGTTGCTTCTTTTCCAGCCGATGTGCCAGCGGAGCAGCTGGCCCGAAGAAGGCGGACCAGGACGGCTACGTTGAAACCCGCAATGGGGGCACCGCTCCGCCATCGCCTCGTCCCGCAACTCCTGAAACCGAAGATTCGCGTCGGGGTCGGCCTTGAATGCGCCTTTGGGATTACCGAAGCAACCCGATTTCGGCTTCCAGCGAAGCCCGCGACCGAAATAGCCCGACCAAGGCGCACCAGAGCAGCCTGCAGATAGAAGTGGTCCCATTTTCCGGGACAGTTTGGCGGCTTGGCTAAGGTGGATTCTGGGTTCGATTACGCCGCCAGTTTCTCCGCTTGCAGTTCGATAGCATAGACCTCGTCGGGCGTCCTGCCGGCGAACGAGGA
>JALHTP010000030.1 GCA_022865725.1 Methyloceanibacter sp.
AATGGTCGGAGCGGGGAGATTTGAACTCCCGACCCCCGGTCCCCCAGACCGGTGCGCTAACCGAGCTGCGCTACGCTCCGAAGCCTTATCTTGGGCTGACTTGCATATACACGGTCAGGCCGTTGAGACAAGCCATGCGCCTGTGGATGGGTCTATTCCCTGGCCAGGGTCAGGACCCGGTAGCAGGCCTCGATCTCGTCGATCAGGGTCACGAGCTTTTGCGGGTCGAGCTTGGAGTGTTGCGCGCTAGGCTCGCGCGCCAGGGTTGCGAGTCCGCTTTGGGCGGTCTCGGCGGCGATGTCGGGGATCTCGTGCGCCGACACTGCGACGTCCTCGTCTTCGTCCTCAGCCATCCGCCGGTAGTCCATCACGAAACGCGGTCCGTGCTCGCGGAGGATCTTCTGTACACCCCTAATAGTGTATCCATCGTTGTAGAGGAGGAAGCGGATGCCGCGCAGAAGGCAGACATCCTCGGGCCGGTAATAGCGCCGGCCGCCGCCGCGCTTCATGGGCTTAAGCTGGGCGAATTTGGCCTCCCAGAAGCGAAGTACGTGCTTTGGGACCTCAAGCTCGTCAGCGACCTCGCTGATCGTACGAAACGCCTCTGGCGCCTTGTCCAATCGTTTTCCTCCCCAGCATTGGAACGCCGGCAGCGCTATTCGGCCGCCTTTCTTCGCGAGAGCGCGTCGTTGATGCGCTGCTTCATGATGTTGCTTGCCCGGAACACCAGCACGCGCCGCGGCGTGATGGGAACTTCCTGGCCCGTCTTCGGGTTGCGGCCGATGCGCTGACCCTTGTCGCGAATTCCGAAAGAGCCGAACGACGATAGTTTCACGGTGTCGCCGTGCTCGAGGCTCGCTACGATCTCGCGGAGCACAAGCTCAACGATCTCAGCGGACTCGTTCCGCGGCAGACCAACCTTCTGAAACACCGCTTCCGCCAAATCGGCGCGCGTGAGTGTCTTCCCGCTCATATGCCTACGCTCCCCCAGTCGCGGGACTAATCAAGATGCTAATCGAGCGAGTGCGAGGCGGTCAATCTGTCCCGCGATCAAATTCCTGATATTGCACCATTTTCCATCAAGGTGTGGCTTTCGCGCGGCACCTTGGCTTTGGCCTACCAGCGCAGCAGCACGGCCCCCCAGGTAAAGCCGCCGCCCATGGCCTCAAGCAGCACGAGATCGCCGGTTTTGATGCGGCCGTCGGCGCGGGCCGTGCTCAAAGCCAAGGGAATCGAGGCGGCCGAAGTGTTGGCATGCTTATCGACCGTAATAATAATGCGGGCCGGATCCAATCCAAGCTTTTTTGCAGCACCGTCCAAGATACGTTTATTGGCTTGATGCGGCACGAACCAGTCGATATCCGACGCATTATAGCCGGCTTGGGTCAGAGTGGCGTCGATCACCTCGCTGATCTTGGTCACCGCGTGGCGAAATACCTCGGGACCGTCCATGCGGACATGTCCGACCGTGCCGGTCGAAGACGGACCACCATCGACATAGAGCTTGTCGCGATAGCGGCCGTCGGAGCGAAGACAGGTGGCAAGAATGCCCCGGTCGGTCATGGCGCCGTTCAGCTTTTGGGCTTCGACCACGACGGCGCCGGCGCCGTCCCCGAACAGGACGCAGGTCGAGCGATCCTCCCAGTCGAGGATGCGGGAGAAGGCTTCCGCGCCGACGACGAGCGCCCGCTTGAACAGGCCGGCCTTCAGGTGACTGTCGGCGGTGGCGAGCGCGAAGACGAAGCCCGAGCAGACCGCCTGCATGTCGAAGGCCGCGCCATGGGTGATGCCAAGCTCGGCCTGGATGGTCACGGCGCTGGCGGGAAAGGTCTGGTCGGGCGTCGAGGTGGCGAGGATGATGAGGTCGATGTCGTCCGGCACCAGCCCGGCGTCGGCAATCGCCGCGCGCGCCGCGGCCGCGCCCATTGACGAGGTAAGCTCGCCTTCGGCGGCGATCCGGCGTTCCTTGATCCCGGTCCGCTCGGTGATCCAACGGTCGGACGTGTCGATCATCTTGGCGAGGTCGTGATTGGTCAGGACCCGCTCAGGCAGGTATCCCCCGCATCCCAAGATGACCGTCCTCACAGTATGCAACGTCGCCCACTCCCAAGCCTTACGCGGCGCCCTCAAGTTCCAACTTGGCGTGGAAGCCGGCAACGTCGCTTGCCAGGCGCTTCACCACACCGTTCGACGCCATGTCGTAGGCAAGATCGATGGCAGATGCGAATCCGGTCGCGTCGGTTCCGCCGTGGCTTTTGACGACGATGCCGTTTAGGCCAAGGAATATCCCGCCATTCAGATGGCGCGGATCCATCTTTTCCTTGAGAGCGCGGAACGCGCCCTGCGCCAGGACAGCACCGATGCGAGCAAGGAGCGACCGCCCCATGGCGGCGCGCAAATACTCGCCGATCTGCTTAGCGGTTCCTTCCGCGGTCTTCAAGGCGATGTTGCCAGTGAAGCCGTCGGTGACAACGACATCCACCGCGCCGCGTCCCACGTCGTCGCCTTCGACGAAGCCGTGATAGCGAATGGGGAGCGGCGCCTCTTTCAGAACCGCGGCGGCCTTCTTGATCTCGTCGAGACCCTTGACCTCCTCGACGCCGATATTGAGCAGCCCGACTGAGGGCCTCTCGATGCCGAACAAAGCGCGCGCCATGCCCGCCCCCATCAGCGCAAACTCGACGAGCTGGCGTGAATCGGCGCCGACATTGGCGCCCACGTCGAGCACGATGCATTCGGCCTCGATGGTCGGCCAGATGGCGGCAATGGCCGGGCGGTCGACGCCTTCCATCGTCTTCAGGCAGAACTTGGCCATGACCATGAGCGCGCCGGTATTGCCGGCCGACACGGCGGCGTCGGCACGCCCGTCCTTCACCGCTTCAATCGCCAGCCACATGCTCGATCGATAGCGGCCTTTGCGGAGCGCCTGGCTCGGCTTCGCATCCATGGCGATCGCCACATCGGTATGAATGAGCTCGGCCTTGGCGGCGAGCGCGGGATGGACGGCAAGCTCGGGCTCGATGCTCGCCGCATCGCCGACCAAGAGGAAGCGCATCTCGGGATGGCGGATCAACGCAATCGCGGCGGCCGGAATGACCACGCTTGGCCCGTGGTCTCCGCCCATGGCGTCGAGCGCTATGGTGACTGGAGAACCCATTCTCTATGCCGATCAAAAAGGAATTTAGCCCATGCAGCGGTCCGGCCGCGGCAACCCCCGGAAATGAAACCCCCCGATTAGACTTAAAAGGCCGCCAGTGACAACCGGATTTTGCCTTGGGTCTACGCCCCTAGCGCCGCTTCAGTGCGGCAAGGGCCGCAAATGGCCCGCTCTTGCCTTCACCGGCCTCTTGGGGCGGGCCTTGCTGCGACCAATCGAAGCTCACCCCCTCGCGCTTCGGGTAGGGGTCGAGGGCGGTGGCAAGGGTCTCATAGATGAGCGGACCAAGATCGATCCTGCCGTCGGCGATCGGCTCCGGCCAGTCGAGAAGCGCAACGCTTACGGGATCCTCGGCGCCTTCCTCGGGCTCCTTCAGCAGCGAGGCCGGCCAAAACTCGACCTCTACGGGCACATCGAGGCGCACCTCAACCGGGTCGAGGGAGACGACACAGGTTTGCGTGACATTGGCTTGAAGCCTGCCGGTGAGGCGCCAGCGACCGCCTGCCCCATGATCGAGGCGATAGGGGAAGATCAGCCGCTTCAGCCCCGCGAGATCGAGCAGATCGACGATGGCGTCCCTCTCGGCCTCGCTGGCCGCGATCTCTCCGCTCGCGCCGTCTTTGATCTCATCGACCTTGAGAATGCGCGAAAGGACCGCGCGGTCGGCCTCGTTCGTCATGCGAAATCGTCTCCCGGCTCCTCTCCAGGGATTGCCCCTGGAAATCTCATTTCGCCAGCGCTCAGCGCGGCAAAGTCTTGTGCCTGCAACAGGTCCACGACCCCCTTTAGATAGTGTGCCAGGCGCCTGCCTGCAGCCCCGGAGGCCCCATCTTCGAGCTGCAGGGCGTGGGCGATGGCGGCGGCAAGGGCCTCGTCGCCCTCAGCCAGCGCCTCCTCATAGGATTGCAGCAGGCTTGCGCCCGAAGCGGCAAGCCCCCTCACCTTTTTCGGGATGCTGAGATCGCCGACGCCGATTTCCCGGAGCACCGTCTCCATGTCCGCGCCGAACCGGTCGATGAGGTCTTGCGCCAGGTCGAGCGCCTTGGGCTCCCCAGGCTTGGGCTCCCCAGGCTTGGGTCCCTCAGCCTTGAGCCGGTGAAGCGTCGCGAAGAGATGGAGCGACAGCATGAGGAAACGCCCCTCTAGCGTATCGGGAACGCCAAAGCCTTGGTAGAAAACGGGAAGCCGCGCCTGCGCCACAATCGCGCCATAGAGTTTGGTTGCGCTGGTATCGTCGCGGCGCCAGAGCGACAGCGAAGAGAGAGGGTTCAAGGAGCGGCCCATTTCGTCTAGCCTTTGGCTACGTCCAGTCCTGGCCGCCGGATTTGACCCGCGACGGCGTCACGCAGGTGAAGGGCTTCGGTCATCGGGCAGGTTCCGTTCACGGGGTTCATCGAGGGGACATCCGATTTTGCGTAAGTTCAAGCCGGTCCTGGCCGCACGGCCGCCTCTGGTCGCGCTTCTGCTCGTCGCTGCACTCCTTGCGGGGTGCGGCGGCCAGGTCGACCGGCATGGGCACGTCTTCATCGATGTCGACCTTAACCAGGTCCAGCCCGGCATGTCGAAGGACCAGGTCAAGACCGTGCTCGGCTCGCCCGACACGACGAGCTCGATCGGCGGCGACGCCTATTACTACATCTCGACCACGACAAAGACGGTCGCCTTCCTCAAGCCGCGCGAGATCGACCGGCAGGTCGTCGCGGTCTATTTCGACAAGGGCGAGACCGTCCAGCAGGTCGCCAATTACGGGCTGAAGGACGGGATCGTCGTCAATTACTACAAGGGCGAGACGCCGGCCCGCGGCAAGGATATCAACGTCATCGAGCAGATCTTCGGCAATCTCGGGAGCCGCGGCATGTTCAAGGATAACAGACCGCAGGCTGGAAGCGGCATTCCCGGCATCTAACCTGAACCTGCAAGCCTGTTATTGTTGATGGGCGAGCACCGCGAGCAAGAGCAGCGCGACGATATTGGTGATCTTGATCATCGGATTCACCGCAGGCCCGGCAGTGTCCTTGTAGGGATCGCCGACCGTATCGCCGGTCACAGCGGCTTTGTGCGCCTCTGAGCCTTTGCCGCCGTAATTGCCGTCCTCGATATATTTCTTGGCGTTGTCCCAGGCTCCTCCCCCCGCCGTCATGGAGATGGCGACGAACAGGCCCGTGACGATGACGCCGAGCAGCATGGCGCCGAGCGCGGAGAAGGCTGCGCTCTTGCCGGCGATCCAATTGATGATGAAGTAGAAGGCGACCGGTGACAGGACCGGCAACAGCGACGGGATGATCATCTCCTTGATCGCCGCGCGGGTGAGGAGATCGACCGCGCGCTTATAGTCCGGGCGTTCCGTGCCCTGCATGATGCCGGGATTCTCCTTGAACTGGCGGCGTACCTCCTCGACGATCGCCGAGGCCGCGCGGCCCACCGCTGTCATGGCGATGCCGCCGAACAGATAAGGGAGCAGGCCGCCGAGGAAGAGGCCGACCACTACGTAAGGATTGGACAGCGAGAAGGTGGGATCGATGCCCTGGAAATAAGGAAACCTGTCGGCATTGGCCGCGAAGAATTTCAGGTCCTCGGTATAGGCCGCGAACAGAACGAGCGCACCGAGCCCCGCCGAGCCGATGGCGTAGCCCTTAGTCACGGCCTTGGTGGTGTTGCCGACCGCGTCGAGCGCGTCGGTGGTCTTGCGGATGTCCTTCGGCAGGCCCGCCATCTCGGCGATGCCGCCGGCATTGTCGGTGACCGGACCGAACGCATCGAGCGCCACGATCATGCCGGCGAGCGCCAGCATGGTGGTGACCGCGATGGCGATGCCGAATAGGCCGGCAAGCCCGTAGGCGACGATGATGGCCCCCATGATCACGAGCGCGGGCAGCGCCGTCGATTCCAGCGAGATGGCGAGGCCCTGGATCACGTTGGTGCCGTGGCCGGTGACGGAGGCCTTGGCGATCGACTGCACCGGGCGAAAGTTCGTGCCGGTGTAATACTCAGTGATGACCACGATCAGGGCCGTGACGACGAGGCCGACGGCGCCGCAATAGAACAGCGACATGCCGGTGAAGCTCACGTCGCCCACCTTCATGGCGGTGTCCATGCCGACCAGCCAAGCCGTCAAGGGCCAAAGTAAAATGAGCGAGAGCACGCCTGTCGCGAGCACGCCTTTATAGAGCGCGCCCATGATCGACTGGCTCTTGCCGAGGCGCACGAAATAGGTGCCGACGATGGAGGTGATGACGCAGGTGGCGCCGATGGCGAGCGGGTAGAGCATCATCTGCATGACGCGATCCTCGCCGCCGGCGAAGTAGATGGAGGCGAGCACCATGGTGGCCACCACGGTCACCACATAGGTCTCGAACAAATCGGCCGCCATGCCGGCGCAGTCGCCGACATTGTCGCCCACGTTGTCGGCGATGGTGGCCGGGTTGCGCGGGTCGTCCTCGGGGATGCCGGCCTCGACCTTGCCGACGAGATCGCCGCCGACATCGGCGCCCTTGGTGAAGATGCCGCCGCCGAGACGGGCGAAGATGGAGATGAGCGAGGCGCCGAAGCCGAGAGCGACGAGCGCGTCGATGACCTCGCGCGAGGCGGGGCTAAGCCCGAGCACCTGGGTGAGGATGAGGAAATAGACCGAGACGCCGAGCAGGGCGAGACCGGCCACCAGAAGTCCGGTGATGGCGCCGGCGCGGAAGGCGAGGCTCAAGCCGGCGGCGAGGCTCTTGGTCGCCGCCTGCGCGGTCCTCACATTGGCGCGGACCGAGATGTTCATGCCGATATAGCCGGCGACTCCCGACAGCACCGCGCCGACAGCGAAGCCAATCGCCTGCGGGATGCCGAGCAGATAGGCGAGGATGAGGAAGATGACCACGCCGACAACGGCGATCGTGGTGTATTGCCGGGCGAGATAGGCTTGCGCGCCTTCTTGGATGGCGGCGGCGATCTCCTGCATACGCGGCGTGCCGGGGTCGGAAGCGAGAACCGCCCTTGTCGTCCACGCGCCATAGGCGATCGAGAGCGCACCGCAGGCGATGATCAAGTAAAGAACCCAGGTCATGACTTCTGCCTCTATTCGTTCGATTTGGATTTGCGGGAGAACAAGGCCGGAGGGCGAGACACGATGTCGTGCCCCGGCCCATAGCCCCCGAGAGTGGTTGGTGCCAAGCCCGCGCGGAAAATGCCAAAGTTGGGGGGCGGACGCAAGGAAGCTCTAAGTTTGGCGCATTTTTCCCTAAGTCCTTGGGACCAGCCTAGAAATGGGAGAATCCCTTGCGGTCGAGCTTCAGAGGCTCCCCGTCAGGGCGAAGCACGCGGACCTCGCCGGGCAATGCTTCGATGCGGCCGATCATGGTGAGCCTCGCGCCTTTCGCTGCCGCCTCCGCCTCGAAGGACGCGGCGGCGGCCTCCGGCACCGCGGCCACGATCTCATAATCGTCCCCCGCCGTGAGCAGCGTGGGCAGCAGCCCTGGCTCACGCTGAAGCGCCTTTTGCGCGGCCGCGGAGAACGGCACGCGCGCGGTCTCGATCAGAGCTCCGACATG
>JALHTP010000270.1 GCA_022865725.1 Methyloceanibacter sp.
TAGAGCTCGGAGGTGCGGAGCAGCGCCTTGGTGGGGATGCAGCCCCAGTTGAGGCAGATGCCGCCGAGATGCTCGCGCTCGATGATCGCGGTCTTCATCCCGAGCTGCGAGGCGCGGATGGCGGCGACATAGCCGCCCGGCCCCGCGCCGATGATGGCGAGGTCAAAATGCGTGCCTGTCATTGCGGACGCTCCACCGCTCGGGGGACCACGAGACGCAGGATCAAATATTGAACCAGCATAACGAGCAAGGGCGGCGCGAACATCACGAGAAACGTCCGCAGATCCTTGTAAGGATAGAAGCCCACATAGCGCCAGGAGTCCGATTTGGCGAGGAGATAGAAGCCGAGGATAGGGGTGAGCAGCACGACCGCCGCTCCGGCGAGCGCCCGGCGGCTCTGCGCGACAAGCAGGGTGACGCCGAAGATGATGGGGCCAAGCACCGCAAAGATGAGCACCGCATAAGCCCCGACGGCTGTGTCGATGTTGCAGGCGAGCCCCTCGCCTTGGCAGGGCATCAGCGCGGCCAGCCAATTGGCGGCAAGACCCGCCAGACAGGATATTGCGCCGCCCCCCAGCAGTCCCACGATGAGCCGGCCGTCAGGCCTTTGCATGCCTTCTCCCCTTCGCGTTTGCGCCGAGCGACGCTCAAGCTGCAAGCCCCGCTGGGATATCTACACCAGCATGGTCACGGGGTCTTCGATATAGGCCTTGAAGGCGGCGAGCAGCTCGGCGCCGAGCGCGCCGTCGATGACGCGGTGATCGACCGAAAGCGTGACGCTCATCATGGTGGCGATCTTCAGCGCATCGCCCCTGACCACCGGGCGCTTCTCGGCGCGGCCCACCGCCATGATGGAAGCCTGCGGCGGGTTGATCACCGCGTCGAAGCGATCGATGCCGTACATGCCGAGATTGGAGATGGTGGTGCTGCCGCCCTGATATTCGTGCGGCGCCAGGCGCTTGGAGCGGGCGCGGGCGGCTAGGTCGCGCACCTCGTTGGAGATTTCCGACAGGCTCTTGATCTCGGCGTCGCGGATCACCGGCGTATGCAGGCCGCCGCCTTCGAGCGCGACCGCAACCGCGATGTCCGAGGCGCGATGGCGCAACAGCCCCTGCTCCGTCCAGGTGGCGTTGGCGGCGGGCACCGTTTGCAGCGCCATAGCGAGCGCCTTGATGATGAAATCGTTGAGCGAGAGCTTGAAGGCGCGCGGGCCTTCTTGCGGGGCAAGCGCATTCAGCCGCGCGCGGGCCGCGAGCGCCGCATCGAGCTCGCAATCGATGGCGAGGTAGAAATGCGGGATGGTCTGCTTGGAGAGCGTCAGCCGTTCGGCGATGAAGCGGCGCATCGTGTCGTGCGGCACGATTTCGTAAGACCCCGGCTCGTAGAGCGCGAGCACCTGCCGGTCCGACAGGCCCCGCGCCTCAGGCGGCTCGTGTCTAGTGACGAGCTCTTGCGGGCGGCGCTCGGGCGCTTCCTCGATCGGCTGAGGCTCGGCTTCGATGGGTGCCGCCTCGATCCGCTCCGGCACCTGCGGTTTTGCCAAAGCCGCGCGCTCCACATCTTGCTTGACGATGCGGCCATGTGGGCCCGAGCCGTTGATCGCCGCGAGCTCAAGCCCGAGCTCGGCCGCGAGCCGCCGTGCGAGCGGCGAGGCAGAGACACGCTGCGCGTGACCGCTTTTGCCATTGCCCCTGATCTGCTCGGCGATTTTGTGCAGCACCTCCTCTGTCCCAAGACCCCCCTCTCCTCGTTGTGGAGTAGGTGAGACGATTTCGGTCTCAGAAACCCCCTCTCCCCATTGGGGAGAGGGTCGGGGTGAGGGGTTTTCAGAGCCGGCTGACCTACTCACCCCCTCACCCGCTTCGCTGCGCGAAGCGTCCTCTCCCCCAAGGAGAGAGGGTGGGGCTGCGGCCTGGGGCCGGTCATCGTCCTCCGTCACCAGCACTGCGATGGCATGATTGACCGGGACGTGCTCCGTCCCCTCGGCCAGCAGCAATCTGCCGATCACCCCGTCCTCGGGCGCCTCGACCTCCATGGTCGCCTTGTCGGTCTCGATCTCGGCGACCACGTCGCCGCTCCGCACCGCATCGCCCTCCTTCACATGCCATTTGGCGAGCTTGCCCTCCTCCATGGTGGGCGAGAGCCGCGGCATGAGGATTTGAATGGGCATGGCTTAAACGTTCCCGCGCGCAGCGGCGAAGGCCGCTTCCCAATGCCGCCCGTCGAACAGCACGATGCGGGCGACGCGGACCTGGCCGTCATCGAGGCAGCGCAAATTCACGCTGAACCCGTCGGGCCTGGAGCGCGGCACGTAGAAACTCTTTATTCCGCACACAGAGCAAAAATGATGCTTCGCCGTCTTGGTGTTGAAGCTGTAGGTCGTGATCTTGTCTTGGCCGGCGACGAGGCGGAAGCGCTCGCTCTCCACGATGAGATGCAAGAATCCGGTCATGCGGCAGATCGAGCAATTGCATTCCTTGGTCTCGACCTCGTCGGGCGCCAGCACCTCGAAGCGGACGGCGCCGCAATGGCACCCGCCTGACTTCCACTCCATGGGGATTTCGGTCATGGGCTTCACTCCCGGTAGCAGACCGATTTCACGGCGGCGACGATCTCGTCAACCGAGGGCAGAGCGAGCCTCTCCAGATTCGCCGCATAAGGCATCGGCACATCGGCGCCGGTGATCTTGATCGGCGGCGCGTCGAGATGATCGAAGGCCTCGGCCGTGACACGCGCGCAGATCTCCGAGCCAATGGAGCCGACGGGCCAGCCCTCTTCCACCGTGACGATGCGGTTCGTCTTTCTGACCGAGGCGAGCACGGTCTCCATATCGAGTGGACGGAGCGTGCGGAGGTCGATCACTTCAGCGTCGATCCCCTCCTCGGTGAGGCGCTTGGCGGCGTCGAGCGCGTAGGCCATGCCACGCGAGAAGGAGACGATGGTCACGTCGCTCCCTGTCCGCGCGATCCGCGCTCTGCCGATGGGGATGACGAAGTCGTCGAGCTTCGGCACCTCAAAGCTCTGGCCGTACAGGATCTCGTTTTCCAGGAATACCACGGGCCCGGGATCGCGGATCGCCGCCTTGAGCAGGCCTTTGGCGTCGGCGGCGGTGTAGGGCGCGATCACCTTCAGGCCCGGTACATGGGCATACCAGGCGGCGTAGTTCTGGCTGTGCTGGGCGGCGACGCGGGCGGCGGCGCCGTTAGGCCCCCTGAACACGATCGAGCAATGCATCTTGCCGCCCGACATATAGAGGGTCTTGGCGGCGGAGTTGACGATGTGGTCGATGGCCTGCATGGCGAAGTTCCAGGTCATGAACTCGACGATGGGCTTCAGTCCCGCGAAGGCCGCGCCGACGCCGACCCCGGCAAAGCCGTATTCGGTGATGGGCGTGTCGACCACGCGGGTCGGGCCGAACTCGTCGAGCAAGCCTTGGGTCACCTTGTAAGCGCCCTGATATTGCCCGACCTCCTCGCCCATGACGAAGACGGATGGATCGCGCCGCATCTCCTCGGCCATGGCGTCGCGCAGCGCCTCGCGCACGGTGAGCGTGACCATCTCGGTGCCGGGGGGCACTTCGGCTTCAGGGCGCGGCTCGTGCGGCGCGATTTGCGGTCCCGCCGGCGCCTGCTCGATATCGGGCAGGCTCTCGCCGAGTTCGCGGCGAGCTCCATCTCCCCATTGGGGAGATGGTCGGGGTGAGGGGGTCAGCGTCTCGGTTGGCTTTGGACCCCCCTCACCCGCGACGCCTTGCGTCGCGTCCTCTCCCCGAAGGGGAGAGGTTGGCGCTGCGGCATGGGTCTCGGGCCGATCCTCGCCGTCGGCGAGCAGGAGAGCGATGGGGTGGTTCACCTTCACATGCTCGGTGCCCTCGGGCACGAGGATCTTGCCGAGCCGCCCGTCATCCGCGGCTTCCACCTCCATGGTCGCCTTGTCGGTCTCGATCTCGGCGATGACGTCGCCCGCGCGCACGAGATCGCCCTCACGCACCAGCCATTTGACGAGCTTCCCCTCCTCCATGGTGGGGGAGAGCGCCGGCATGAGAATTTCGGTTGGCATCGATCTTGAGGAAGGCTCAATTCGCCGTCACGTCGGTGTATAGCTCGGAAGGATCTGGCTCGGGGTCGCTTTGCGCGAACTCTGCCGCCTCGTTGACGCGGGCGCGGACCTCGCGGTCGATCTCCTTCAAGTCGGCCTCGCTCGCTTTGCCCTCATCAAGGATGCGCTTGCGCAACAGGTCGATCGGGTCGCGATGCTCGCGCATCTCCTGGACCTCCTCGCGGGTGCGGTATTTGGCGGGGTCGGACATGGAATGGCCGCGATAGCGATAGGTGAGCATTTCGAGGATCTTCGGCCCGTCGCCGCGCCGCGCCCCCGCCACGGCCCGGTCGCCGGCTTCCTTCACCGCGGCGACATCCATGCCGTCGACCTGCTCGCCCGGAATGCCGAACACCGAGCCGCGATGATACAGCTCCTCGGCCAGCGCGCTGCCGCGTCCAACATGGGTTCCCATGGCGTAGTGGTTGTTCTCGATGACGTAGATCACGGGGAGCTTCCACAACGACGCCATGTTGAAGCTCTCATAAACTTGTCCCTGATTGGCCGCCCCCTCGCCGAAATAGGTAAGGCAGACGCGATCATTGCCGCGATATTTGTTGGCGAAGGCGATGCCGGTGCCGAGCGGCGCGGGCGCGCCGACGATGCCGTGACCGCCATAGAAGTTCTTCTCCACCGAGAACATGTGCATGGAGCCGCCTTTGCCTTTGGCATAACCGTGGCGGCGGCCGGTCAGTTCGGCCATCACCCGCTTCGGCTCCATGCCGGCGGCAAGCATATGGCCGTGATCGCGATAGGCGGTGATGACCTGGTCGCCGTCGGAGATCGCCATCTGCATGCCGGCCACCACCGCCTCCTGGCCGATATAGAGGTGGCAGAAGCCGCCGATGAAGCCCATGCCGTAGAGCTGCCCCGCCTTCTCCTCGAATCTGCGGATGAGCAGCATCAGGCGATAGGCGGAAAGCTCCTGCTCAGGGGTGAGGCTCGGGCGCGGAGATAGATTGGCCGTTCCCGCTTTGCCGTCGCCGAGCCAGAAATTGGCGGCTTGCGGCGAGAGAGTTGGGGGGGTCACTGCGCTTGGCTCCTCGATGCCACTCCTCGGATTCGCCTCCGAGGCTAGCACGAGCCTGAAATCCCCTGAATAGTTTAGCGCTTGGACGAGGTGCTCGCGTCAGGCACCGGCTGGCGGCGCTTCAGCATGATGAGATCATCTTGGTGCGCCAGATTGAGGATCGCCCGCGCCCGCTCGTCTAGCATATCGGGATCCAGGCTTTCGGGCCGGAGCAGCGCCACGTCGCGCTCGAGCCTCGCCTTCACCTCCTGCAATCCCGCAAGCTCGCCGGCAAGCACGTCCTTTCGGCGCTCGAGATCGGCGCGCGCCTTCAAGCCATGGTCGCCGGTCTCAAGGTGATAGCCGAAATAGCCGGCGGCACCGCAAGCCAGCAGCGGAAAGATGAAAGCCGTGAACCGCATGTTTCCCCCGAAGCCGGATAGAATCGCTTGCAGCGGGTTAAGCGGCGGTTACTTTTCCGTTTTCAGTACGGAATGCCCGGCATAGCGGGCCTTGGCGCCCAGCTCCTCCTCGATGCGGATAAGCTGGTTGTATTTCGCCACCCGGTCCGAGCGGGCCAGCGAACCTGTCTTGATCTGCCCGCAATTGGTGGCGACGGCGAGATCGGCGATGGTCGCGTCCTCGGTCTCGCCGGAGCGGTGCGACATCACGGCGGCATAGCCCGCGTCTTGCGCCATGCGCACGGCGTCGAGCGTCTCGGAGAGCGTGCCGATCTGGTTCACCTTGACGAGGATGGCGTTGGCGATGCCCTGGTCGATGCCCTGCTTGAGCCGCGTGACATTGGTGACGAACAGATCGTCGCCGACCAGCTGGACGTTCTTCCCCAAGGCTTCCGTCAAAATGCGCCAGCCGTCCCAATCGTCCTCGCTCATGCCGTCCTCGATGGAGAAGATCGGATAGGCGGAGACCAGCTCGGCGTAATAGGCGGCCATCTGCTCCGAGGTGAGGCTCCGCTTCTCGCCTTTGAGGAAATAGCGGCCCTCGCCGTAGAGCTCGGTCGCCGCCACGTCGAGCGCGAGATAGACCTCCTTGCCCGGCGTGAAGCCCGCGGCCTTGATTGCGGCAACAACGAAATCGAGCGCCTCGCGCGTCGATGGAAGATTGGGGGCGAAGCCGCCCTCGTCGCCGACATTGGTGTTGTGGCCCGCGCCCTTCAGCGCGTGCTTGAGCGCGTGGAACACCTCGGCACCCATGCGCACGGCTTCGGCGATGCTGGTCGCGCCCACCGGCACGATCATGAACTCCTGGAAGTCGATGGGGTTGTCGGCATGCACCCCGCCATTGATGATGTTCATCATGGGCACGGGCAGCAGCGTCGCCTCCGCCCCGCCGATGTAACGATAGAGCGGGAGCCCTTGCGCGTCGGCCTCAGCCTTGGCGGCGGCCATCGACACGCCGAGGATCGCGTTGGCGCCGAGCCGCTTCTTGTTCTCGGTGCCGTCGAGATCGCGCAGACGCTGGTCGAGCCCACGCTGGTCGGCGGCGTTGAAGCCTGCGAGGCTTTTGCGGATCTCGCCGTTGACGGCCTCGACGGCTTTCTTCACGCCCTTGCCGCCATAGCGGGGGCCGCCGTCGCGAAGCTCATGCGCCTCATGCGCCCCGGTCGAAGCGCCCGACGGCACGGCGGCGCGGCCATGATGGCCTCCTTCAAGCACGACATCGACCTCGACGGTCGGGTTGCCGCGGCTGTCCAGAATTTCCCGGCCAAGGATCGTGGCGATTGCGGTCATGCGTCTGATTTTCCGTGATTTTGAGGGGTCGCGGGTCTAAACGGGGCGGTGCTGTCGCGCCCTCTTAGCCTAGCCGGCTACCGAGCGGAAGGCGTATTGCAGCTGACCTTTATGTGCGGATCGATCGAATGCAGCCGTCGAAGCAGGAAAACCAGGCGGGCGCTTTGGTGCTCTTTTCCGGAGGGCAGGATTCGACCGTCTGCCTCGCTTACGCGCTTACCCGCTACGCCCGCGTCGAGACCATAGGTTTCGACTACGGCCAGCGTCACGGGATCGAGATGGCGTGCCGGCAGCGCGTGCACGTGGAGATCGCGCGCCGCTTCCCTGATTGGGCGCCGCGACTTGGCCCCGACCACGTGCTCGACATTTCGAGCTTCGGCGCCATCGGCGATACGGCGCTGACCTCCGGCGCTGAGATCGAGATGCTCGCCTCAGGTCTGCCCTCGACCTTCGTGCCCGCGCGGAACCTCGTGTTCTTTACTTACGCCGCGGCGCTCGGCTACCGGCGCGGGCTGCATACGCTCGTCGGCGGCATGTGCGAGACGGACTTCTCCGGCTATCCCGATTGCCGCGACGCGACGCTCCGCGCGCTGGAGCAAGCGATCAGACTCGGCACCGACATCCCCTTCATCATCGAGACGCCGCTGATGTGGCGGACCAAGGCGGAGACCTGGGCGTTGACCGAGGAACTCGGCGGCGACGCTTTGGTCGATCTTGTCATCGAGGAGACCCACACTTGCTACAAGGGTGAGCGGGGGTTGCGCCACGACTGGGGCTATGGCTGCGCCGCCTGCCCCGCTTGCCAGCTTCGCGTGCGCGGCTTCGCCGAATGGCGATCGTCCAAGATCAAAGCCCAAGCCGCTTCACGCTGAGCTTCGTCGCACCGGCATAACGCCGAATGCGAATTCCAAACGCTCCACAACGAACCGTTCAGATCGCATTCATGTCGGTTGCGGGAGAGTCGATCCAACAACCGAGTGAATAAGCGAACCAAACTGGGTTCGGGGATGAATGAAGGAATGGAGTATGACTATGAGTAAGCAAAACCGGACTGGCCTGATCGTTATGGCCGCGGCGCTCGGGATCGTCGTCGCGCCGAGCGCGATGGCGGCGCCGAAGCCCTTTTGTCAAACCTACGCCAAACTGGCTGTCAGTCAGAACAACAGCATGCAGGCGCTGAATCTCGGATGCTCCGGCTTCCGCTGGCACAATTGGTATGACGGGCACTATCAATGGTGCCGCTCGTCGGCCAAGGTGTCGGCGCAGTCCGAAGCCCTCGTCCGCCACAGGGCCCTGCTTGGCGGTCAGTGCTAGCCAGGCCTGAAGAGATCGATGGTGCATCGCCCGGCCACGAGCCGGGCGATCGCCTTATGGTTACTTCGCGCGCGCTACCTGCGACGAAACGCTGCACATCCCGAAATGCATTGAGTTGGCCTGCCACTCTGGCCATCGTCCCGTCTATTGGGTCATTGGGAAAGGAAACGCTTTGATGGAGCGGGCTCTGAAAGGCAATAAATTCAAGATTATCGTCGCGATGTTGGCGCTGACGTCATTGAGTCTGTTGGGCGTCGGCAGCGGTTACTGGAGCTCACACGCGGCCGAGGAGAAGCCTAAGAGCCCATCCGCGAAGTTTAGATTCATGACGAGGGATTTACAACGAGCCGTCGGAGCATGATGCGGATCATGGCGAGACGGATGAAGGCGATAGTGGTTCGCGCGTAGCGCTCGAAGTCCCGGGTGAGA
>JALHTP010000271.1 GCA_022865725.1 Methyloceanibacter sp.
CGGCCATCGCGTCGGCGTTCATCCGGGCCAACTGCGCCGCGAGATCGGCATCCATCCCGGCTTCAGTGAAGCTTGGGTTGGCCGGCGGCGCGGCCGGAGCGATGCCCGCGAAGCCGCGCATCCCCACATTGACCGCGGCGGCGGGTTTGGGCGGGGGCGGCGGCGCCTGGGGCGGCTTGGCGGCTGGGGCCGGTTGCGGGGGCGGCGCCATCTGCGCGACCGGCTCGGGCGGCATCGTGACCGGCAGCGCCTGCCAGACATGGGCGCATTTCGCGCAACGCACCTTCCGACCGTCAGGCGGGAATACCGCCTGGGTCGCGTAGCGCGTCTCGCAAGCTGGGCAGATAATCAGTGTTGCCATCGGAAAAGCCAAAATGGCCTTTTATCCTGGATTTGCCCCGGGCCCCATACGCTGCCCAAACCCATTGATACCGGACCGGGAGTTCAGCATAAAGTGCCAGTCTTCCGCAATCTTAAGAGGCTTAAGGAACACGGGTGATTCGCTTTGACAATGTCGGGCTGCGCTACGGCTCAGGACCGGAAATCTTGCGCGACGTCACCTTTCACGTGCTTCCGGGGTCCTTTCATTTCCTGACCGGACCCTCGGGAGCCGGCAAGACGACGCTTTTGCGGCTCCTTTTCATGTCGCTCAGGCCGAGCCGGGGGCTGATTTTCGTGTTCGGCGAGAACGTCACCGACCTCTCGGCGAGCGGCCGGGCGGCGCTCAGGCGCCGAATCGGCATCGTCTTCCAGGATTTCCGCCTGCTCGAACACCTCACCACCTGGGAGAATGTGGCGCTACCCTTGCGGGTCATGGGAAAAAGAGAGTCCGATTATCGGGACGATGTGACCGATTTGCTGCGCTGGGTCGGGCTCGGCGACCGTATCGATTCCTACCCCGAGATCCTCTCCGGCGGCGAGAAGCAGCGCGCCGCCATCGCCCGCGCCGTGATCGGCCGGCCCGAGCTCCTGCTCGCCGACGAGCCCACGGGCAATGTCGATCCGGCCATCGGCAACCGGCTCTTGCGCCTGTTCGTCGAGCTCAACCGGCTCGGCACCTCGGTCATCATCGCGACCCACGATTATGCCTTGATGGAGCAACTCGACGCCCCGCGCCTTGTGCTCTCCGACGGCCATGTGCAGATGAGCTGAACGCAAGTGAACCTGCTCTCGGACATCAGGGACTATCCTTGGACGAGCCTCCTGACGGGGCTCCTGCCCGCCCGCGTCGCCGGGCTCCTGCCGGCGCGCTTCCAGAGCAAGAGCGCGCAGATCGTGCCGGCGGCCTCGATCGCCGGCAATGCGCTGACCGTGGTGATCGCCATCATGTCCTTCCTCGCCTGCCTTACCGCGGGCGCCGTCTACATGGTCAACCAATCGGCCAATGCCTGGGTCAACGACATCGCCAGCGAGATCACGGTGGAGCTCGACCCCATCAACACCGCCGACATCGAGAAGAAGATGACGCTCGTCTCGCTGTTCCTGGCCAAGCAGGAGGGCATCACGCGGGTGAAGCCGCTCACCGCCGACGACAGCGCCAAGCTGCTCGAGCCGTGGCTAGGCAATACGAGCGCGCTTGCCGCGCTGCCCATCCCCCGCCTGATCGCGGTGGAGATCGACCGCTCGAGCCCGCCCGACATCCCGCTCATCACGACGGCGCTGTCGCAGAATTTCGAAGGCGTCACGCTCGACGATCACCGGCGCTGGCAGGCCGAGATCCGCGCGCTGACCCGCTCGGCCGCGCTCGGCGGGATCGCCGTGCTGTCGCTCGTCGCCGCCGCAACCATCGCCATCATCATCTCGGCGACACGCAGCGCCATGGCCTCGAACCGGGAGATCATCGAGGTGCTGCATTTCGTCGGCGCCAACGAGCGCTTCATCAGCCGCGAGTTCGAGCGCCACTTTTTGGGGTTAGGCGTCCGCGCCGCGACGATCGGCGCGCTCTCCGCGGCGCTGGCCTTCCTGCTGCTGCCGCTGACGATGCACATGCTGGGCGGCGGGGTAGTCACCGCCGCCGATACGCAAAGGCTGGTCGGTTCGGGCGAGCTCGACCTTTGGGGCTATTTCCTCTGCGTGCTGGTGGTCGTCGTCGTGGCCTCGCTCTGCATGATCACCTCGCGGCTCGGCGTGATCCGCGTGCTCAAGTCCTACGCCTGACGCCTTTTGTCTGACAAAGACCTCAGTAAAGCCGGTTTCACGCGCACCCGATTTGTGCCTATTCTTGCGCCCGCTTAGCAGCCGTGGAGTAAGCCGTGAGGGAGGAAGCGGTCGAAAGACCAGGCCGGTTCAGCGGTTTCCTGGGCGGCGTACGGCTCATCTTCGATGCATGCTTGTTCGCCTTGGTGCTGCTGATCATCGGCTTCATCGTGTTTGCCAACAGCATCGAGCGCGAGCATGCCGTGCCGCAGCAATCGGCCGACGGCATCGCCGTGCTCACCGGCGGCGTGGCCCGTATCGATGCGGCGATGAAGCTGCTGGCCGACGGCAAGGCGAAGCGCGTCCTCATTACCGGTGTCAATCGCACCACGACGACGGAGGAGCTGAAGGACCTCGCGAGCCAAGGCGACCAATATTTCACCTGCTGCGTCGACATCGACAAGGAAGCGCGCAACACCATCGACAACGCCACCGAGACCAGCGAATGGGTGGCGCTCCACCGTTACGGCTCGATCATCGTGGTGACCTCGAACTACCACATGCCGCGGGCGCTGGCCGAACTTGCCCGGGTCATGCCGGGGGTCACGCTGATGCCCTATTCGGTGGTCGACAACAATGTGCATCTCGACCGCTGGTGGACCTATCCCGGCACGACCAAGCTCTTGCTCTCCGAATATCTGAAATATCTGCCGGCGCTAGGGCGGCTCGGCGCGACCGGTCTCGCGCGCATGTTGCTGTCGGGTGGCAGGACCGGCCCCGCCGACATGCCCGAGCCGTAAAGGTATAGAGCCCGCATGGCGCGCTCGCTGCTCTTCAATGTCCTGTTCTATGTGACGACGACCTTGTTCGTCGTGCTGGGCAGCCCGCTTTTGTTCGGGCCTCGGCGCTGGGCCATGGCGGCGCTCGCGATCCACGGGCGCTTCGAGCTTTGGCTGCTCAAGCTGATCGTCGGAACGACGTTCGAAGTCCGCGGCAGGGAGAAGCTGCCGAAAGGCGCCTGCCTCGTCGCCTCCAAGCATCAATCGGCATGGGAGACTTTCGCGCTCATCCCGCTCTTCCGCGATCCCGCTCTGCTGATGAAGCGCGAGCTGTTCTGGATCCCGTTCCATGGCTGGTTCTCGCGCAAATTCGAGATGATCCCAGTCGACCGCGACAAGGGACCGGCCGCGCTTCGCCGCATGCTGCGCGAGGCGAAATCCCGCATCGCCGACGGGCGCGAGATCATCATCTTCCCCGAGGGGACGCGACGCGCTCCCGGCGCGCCGCCGGACTACAAGACGGGGGTGATTCTTCTCTATGCGGCGCTCGGCGTTCCTTGCGTGCCGGTGGCGCTGAATTCGGGAGTGTTTTGGTCGAGGCGAAGCCTCACGCGCCGGCCGGGCACCATCGTGGTCGAGTTCCTCGATCCCATCCCGCCGGGGCTGCCCAGGGATGAATTCCTGGCGCGCCTGACCACGGCCATCGAGACCGCCTCAAACCGCCTTTTGGCGGAAGCCGAAGAGCAAGGAACAGGCGCGTTGGCATAGCCGTTAACCTTTGAATGCTTGACTAGGGCTCGGCGAGCGTTCTACCTTTGTTCTTGAGATTCGTGGCACCGTCTTGAATTCGTCACCACTCAACCCATTTGACAGAGCACTTTACTGGTTAACGGGCCGGACCCCCATGTGGATGCGCAAAGTGGAAGTTGAGACGCCCCAATGGGGCCCGGCGGACGAGCCGGCGCTTGTCTGCTCGGAGGCAGCCTTCGCCCAGGCCTTCCACTATTGGCGCGGGGCCTCGGGCCGCCGCTATCTGCATAGCGTCTATACCCTGGTCGGCTGCCCTGCTTTGCCCCAGGCCAACTACATCCTGGTCCGCCGCTATGAGGACGGGAGCCGGGTGGCGCTCGCCTTCGGTCAGACCAGGGACGACGCGGTCAGCCTCAATCTGGCGCATCTCCGCCACGAGGGGGCCAAATGCGGGGCCAACGAGGTGCATATCCACCTGCTGGCCGAAAACGGCGATGCACGCGCTTTGGTGGAGGCCGACCTGGTCGGCGCCCATACGCGCAGGCTGGCTGCCGCCAACGCGGCCTAGAGCCGCCTGCCAGACGCCGTTAGATCGCCGAGCCGACGCGGGATTGGCGGTCTGCCTCGACCCCCGACGCGACCCTCAAGACGACGGCCGAAATTTGAGCGCTGTTGATCGCGATTGGTCCCATAAATCCTCTCGCCGCCGGGATTGCTGTCGCCATCTCAGCTTAACAAGCCAGGCCATAGGCTGTTAACATAACGCCGGGGGGAGCGTTGCGGAACCGGCGCGGGCGGCCACCGCCACCAAATTTGCCCTTGTCCGCATCAGACTTTTATCCGCAACTGGCATGGTGCGATGGACAGCAAGCGAAAGCTGAAGACCGCCAACCGTGCGCTCTGTATGGCGCCCTGGGTAAATCTTCATGTCCGGACGGATGGCTGCGTAACGCCCTGCTGCGAATCCTGGCAGAAACTCGGCGACATCAATAAAGAAAGGTTTGCCGAGATCTGGGACGGCCCGGAGATAACCACGCTGCGGGCGCAGATGCTGCGCGGCGTTGGTCGAGGGCTGCCGTAAATGCTTTGAAAAGGAGACCGCGGGGGTCAAAAGCCTCCGTCAGCGTTTCAACGAACGCGCCAAGCATCTCAGCGACCGAGCAGCGGCGCCTACGCCCGGCAAGGCAACGGCTTTGCGGTCTATTGGGACATCCGCTTCTCTAACATCTGCAACTTTCGCTGCCGCAGCTGTTGGTATGGGTCGAGCTCCCGCTGGTTCGCCGACGCCAAGGCTCTGAACCAGAAGGTGGGCGATCAAGCGATTATCCAGGGCGTCGAGGATGCCGACGGGCTGTTCGATCAGCTTGATTCGTTGCTGCCGCATATCGAGGAAATATATTTCGCCGGCGGCGAGCCGCTCCTCATGGACGAGCACTACCGGCTTCTCGACCGGCTGGCCGAACGGGGGCTCTTCGACACGCCGCTCCGCTACAACACCAACTTTTCGGAGACACGCTACAAGGGCCGAGGGCTTTGTCACGTTATCGGCGTTCAGTTGCAGTGACTGTAGCGGGCAACAGGCGTCATGCGGTGGCGGATGCCCCGGCCCAAGTGCGGATGAACCGGCGCGAAGCTCCTTGAAATGCGGTCGGCGCAGCAGATGACGTTGATGGGTGAAAGCGTTGAATGTGGCGGCATGGATGGCGAGGAAACGTTGGGCTGAGCCGGGTGATTTGAACCGCTGCAGTTTTCGTTCGCGGCGTCGTATCGGCTGATGCGAGTTCTCCGCCCTGTTGTTTGCTCGCAAGCCCCGATCGTGCTCAGCCGTGAGCCCGATCGCGCGGAACGCTGCCGGATAGGATCGCAGCCGGTCGGTCACAACCCGGCTCGGCGCAAAGCCGTGCTTCTTAAGCAATTTCACCATGAGTTTC
>JALHTP010000272.1 GCA_022865725.1 Methyloceanibacter sp.
GCACTGCAAGGCGCTGATATCGGCATCGCTATGGGTGAACGCGGCACGCGCGCGGCGCGCGAAGTTGCCTCGATCGTGCTTCTCGACGACAATTTCCGAACGATTGTCCGGGCCATCTCCGAGGGTCGCCAGCTGTTCCGCAATCTCAAGCTGAGCTTTGCCTATTTGCTAATGATGCATATGCCGCTCGTGGCAACGGCGGCGCTCGTGCCATTTGCAGGATTTCCGCTTCTCTATTTGCCGATGCATGTCGTTTGGCTCGAGCTCATCATCCACCCGACAGCGCTCTTGGTTTTTCAGGAGCTTCCAGCCTCTGACCAGCTCGACCCGGTCCAGCGAAACCGCAAGCTCCGCTTCTTCAGCTGGCAGGAATGGACTCTTATCGCTTCTATTGGCACCCTCGTCATCGCAATGATTGTCGTGGGGTACGCGCGCAGCCTCGGTACCAGCAACGACGTCGAACACGCACGGAGCATGGCCATGGTGGCACTTGTCGTTGCCAGCGCTACGATGACGGCAGGACTCACCCGGCTGCGATCCCAAAGCTCGGTCATTGCCGTCTTGGCCACCATAGGTTCTGCGGTCCTTCTCGTGCAGATCGCGCCGCTCGCTAGACTTCTGCATCTCAGTCCGCTGCATCTCGATGACTGGCTGATCGCCGGGTTGGGCGGAGCGATCGTGGCCTCCCTGGCCGCCTTCATCCCGAGCCTCGGAGGCAAGCGTGAGGTCGCGGCCTGAGGTGAATGGTGAGCTGAGCGGGGATCAACTTGGCCGGATTCGAACCATCGACAGGGTTGAGGAGAACAAGATGAGGGGATATTGTGTTTGGCAGGAGTGGGCGCTGGTGCGGGAAGCTCCGCGACAATCCCTGTTAGTGGCTTAGCGTGGCGTAAGTTGCGTACCTGGCGCCGGTGAGTTGCCGGGCGCTGCATCTCAGTTTTTGCGATGGAGGTACCAGTATGTTCACGACGAAGCCCGAGGCGGGCGAGAAAATCACCAAATTGGGTGGGGGCGATGCGAAGACGCCCTTCACCGAGCGGCCGGCAACCTATGCTTCCAAGAGCCCCGGCCCAAGTGCGAGCAAGATGGTCCCGTCGATTATCGGCGATGACCTGACAATCAGAGGCAACGTCACCTCTAAAGGCGAGATCCAAGTCGACGGCGAGATTGAGGGCGACATCCGTTGCGGCTCGCTTCTGCTCGGCGACAAGTCGAAGGTGACGGGCGGTGTTGCGGCCGAGGATGTAGTTGTGCGCGGCCATGTTGTCGGATCGATCAGGGGCTTGCGCATTACGCTCCAGGCGCAATCCCATGTGGAAGGCGACATCTTCCACCAGAGCCTTGCCATCGAGCAGGGTGCCTATTTCGAAGGAAAGTCGCGCCGCTCCGACAATCCACTCGAGGAGGTCAAGGCTCCGGGCGGAAATGGCTCGGCGAACTTCGGGTCCCATTCCGCGAGTTCACCGAGCGTGTTGTCTCCCGTCGCGGCAGAATAGCGAAGGGCTGTTGTAGGATGTCGGCTTCGAGGCCTGCTTTCGAAGCCGACGCCCATGTTCGGTCCACAAGCGGCCGGATCAACATTCGGCCTGCGCGACTAGCTCGGGAGGGCATTGTCAGACAAACCTGAGCGGGCCTGCGAAGGGTGCTGGTCTGAGGGCGTTCAGGCCGCCAGTTGACGCCACTCGACCAGGGCGGCAGAAACGTTACATACGGGGATCGAGCAACCCTGAGGTCAACGGCAACCTCGCTTCTTATCGGCTCCACCGTTCGGACGACGGCGCAATGATGATGGAAGTGCGGAGACACCAGTAGCACCCCAAGGAAAGGGGGCTTGGCGCGCCCAATGGGAAAGATGCACCTTCATGCGGCTGTGATTGAGCATTACGATGCGTCTGCTTCCGTTACGTTTATTACTACTGATTAGTAAGGCTGCGGCTGCCACGCTGACCGGTCGAGCCGAGATCGTGGATGGTGACACGATCAAAGTGGGAAGCATTCCGGTCCGACCACTTGCTGGGCCTGGAGCTTTCCCTGGCCCCTGCACCTTTGGCCAGCCCTGGGCCAAATCTGAGGCTCTCAGCCTGTAGCCTTGGTGTAGCCTTGGATAGATCAGTGTTCGCGACGTTTTTGGCTAAGTTATTGGATTATTTGGCTCCCCGGGCCGGACTCGAACCAGCGACCCAGCGGTTAACAGCCGCTTGCTCTACCAACTGAGCTACCGGGGAGCACAGCGCGCTTTCAAGCGTCGCTTCGAGGGTTAGATAGCAAAAGGCAAGGGGCCTTTCCAGAGCTTTGCGCCGATCCGCAGATCTAGCGCCGCGCGGCAATCGCGCGGGTTGCGGCTTCCCCGCATAATCCTTATGTCGGCATCGACCGCCTCCAAGGGGACCCGCCCTCCAAGGCTAGGAGCCCTGTAACGCTAAGACCTATGGCCCACAAAGTCCGCCTCTTCAATCGTCACTGGCACCTGCCGCAGTCGAAGCCGATCCGCATCGGCCTGGGCATTCTGCTCATTGTCGGCGGTCTGGTGGGGTTTCTGCCGGTGCTTGGCTTCTGGATGATCCCGCTCGGCCTTCTCGTGCTCTCGGTCGATCTGCCGATCGTGCGGCGCTGGCGCCGCCAGCTGACCGTCTGGTGGCATCGCAGGAAAAGCGAGACTGGCGAGGCCCCCGCCGCCAAAAATGCTTCAGACGAGACGGTGAACTGACGGAAAGTCTGTCGCGCGGTGCCAAATTTTCCGGCGGGGTTGACGTAGATCAGAGTGGGTCACAGGCGAACAATGCCAGACAAGCTCTTGCCATGCTTACGTCAGCGGAAAAGGGAGTTTGATAATGATTGGTGCTCGCACGTTGCTATTAGCCCTGCTCTTGCTTGGGGGATGCGACAAGTTCCGAGGGGAGCCCGCTACGTTGGAGGACATAACCAAGGTCATAGAGGCGCTGCGCGCGGCGGGATGCACGGCTGTCCGGGAGATTGACGTTGATGCTGACGGCTACGAAGTCGAAGGCGCGACCTGTGCTGACGGAAAGAGCTTCGACGTGAAGCTCGACAAAAAGTTCGCCGTCGTTTCCAAACGTGCCGACTGGCTCTAGGCGCCCTAGGTCGCTTATGCCGGTCAGTGTCTGACGCGCGCCTGGTCGAACGCTACTTCGCGCGCCCCGACATGCCCGGCCAGCAACGCGAATCGATCTGCAAAAGCTAAGTTATTGGAGGCCACGCCCAGAATCGAACTGGGGTGCGCGGATTTGCAGTCCGCTGCGTAACCACTCCGCCACGTGGCCAAACTGTGGAGAGACTTGCCTCTTAACTAAGTGATCCCCCTCTTGTGTCAATACGCGATGAGACGCCTTGAGCTCGCAAAATATCAGGTCTTTCGGCCTGGTGATAAACACACTCACGCGTTAGTAAACGCGCTAATCGTTGCTGCGCCGCCACAACGGGAGGGAGAATGACCGGCTTCGAGGCTCAGCGGCTCACCATGGTGGAGTCTCAGCTCCGTCCCAACGAGGTGACCGACACGCGCCTGCTCGCTTCCATGCGCGCGCTGCCGCGCGAGCGTTTCGTGCCGCGGAAATTTCGCGCGCTGGCTTATATGGACGAGGGCATCGAGGTGTTTCCCGCGGTCGACGGCGCGCCGGCGCGCTTCCTGCTTGCCCCCATGGTGCTCGCCCGGCTGGTCCAGCTTGCCGCCGTCGAGCCGCGCGACGCCGTCCTCGATGTCGGCTGCGCCACCGGCTATTCGACCGCCGTCCTTGCCGGGCTCGGCCGGTCGGTGATCGGGCTCGAGCCGGAGCCCGAGCTTGCCGAGGCCGCGCGCGCCGCATTGCGCGAGCTTGGGATCGCCAATGCGGACATCGTCGAGGGCGCGCTGGCGCGAGGCCTCCCGGATTCCGGTCCTTACGACGTCATCCTTTTGAACGGCAGCGTGCCCGAGCCGCCGAAGGCGTTGCTCGCGCAGCTGAGAGAGGGCGGCAGGCTCGCCGCCATCCTGTCGAGCGGCGGCAATCAGGGGAGCCAGGGCAAGGCTTGTCTTTTCGTCAAGGTGGGCGGAGAGACGAGCGGGCTCGCCCATTTCGATGCCGGCGCAAGGAAGCTGCCGGGCTTTCTGCCGGAGCCCTGCTTCACTTTCTAGAGCTTCCGCACCCTTTTGCACTGTTGCCCCGATCCCACACTGCATCGGGCATTTTGCCCAATGAGGCGCAAAGGGTATCGCACCCCGCTCGTGGTGCTTTATGGTTTGACCGCAGTGGGGGCCGGGGGGCTTCACCAACTGCGGAGAAGTCCAGTGCGAGGCGTCGTGGGCAGGCAGGACATGTCGTCCTGCCCGGCAGTGTCATGGCGGCTGCGTGGCGGGGCTGTTCTTGTAATCGCGTTCCTCGTCGTCACCGTCTTTGGCCGTCCGGCTAGCGCCGAGACGCTAAATGAGGCTTTGTCCGACGCCTATCTGATCAATCCCGTGCTGAATGCCGAGCGGGCAAGGCTCAGGGCGACCGACGAGCAGGTCGCTCTCGCCAAGTCCGGCCTGCGCCCGTTTGTCAGCGGCTCCGCCGACTACAACTATGTCAACCAGAACAGCGAGAGCGCGCGCTCAAGGGCGACCCCTGGTGGCGGCGGGGCCGGAGGAGACGCCATCGATCTAAGTTCGGCCGGTCTCACCACCGACGGCGTCACCCACCCGCACGGCTATTCCGTGCAACTCACCCAGCCGCTGTTCGAGGGCTTCCAGAACCTCAATGCCATAAGACAGGCGAAGTCGACGGTGCAGGCGGCGCGCGAAGCCTTGCGCACCGTCGAGCAGACGGTCCTGCTCGACGCCGCGACCGCCTATGTCAATGTGGTGCGCGACACGGCGATCGTCCGGCTGCGCGAGAACGACGTCTCAGTGCTGTCCGAGCAGCTCAAGGCGACCAAGGACCGCTTCGACGTCGGCGAGGTGACGCGCACCGACGTGGCGCAAGCCGAAGCCCGCCGCGCCGAGGCGCTGGCCACGCTCGCCGCCGCCCAAGCCAGTCTCAAGACCAGCCGCGCGGCCTATGAGCAGATCATCGGCCATCCCCCGGGCAACCTCGTCACGCCCAGCTCGATCCGCCATATGCTGCCCGCGAGCATCAACGAGGCCATGACGCTCGGCGATGGCGAGAACCCCATCATCCTCGCCGCCGTCTACAACGAGGAGGCTTCGCTTTACCTGGTCGAGCAGATCATGGGGGAGCTCCTGCCCGAGGTCAGGCTGGAGGCGCAATATGAGAAGCGCTTCGACCAAAGCCAGTCTCTCGCGGAGCTCGAGACGACGACGGTCACGGGGCGGGTGAATGTCCCCTTCTATCAGGGTGGCGGCGTCTCGGCCCGCGTGCGCCAGGCCAAGGAGACCAACAACCAGCTCAAGAAAGAGGTCGAGGACGCCCGCCTCAGGGTGCATGCCGATGTGATCGCGAATTGGGGCATCTTGCAGTCCGCCGGTCCGGCGATCGAATCCGCCCAGGCGGCCGTCGCCGCCAATAAGATCGCGCTCACCGGCGTGCGCGAGGAGGAGAAAGTGGGCCAGCGCACGACGCTCGATGTGCTGGACGCCCAGCGGGAGCTTCTGAATTCCCAAATCGGCCTCGTCACGGCGCTGCGCGAACGTCTCGTCGCCGAATATTCCCTGTACGCCGCAACCGGTAGGATGGACGCGCAAACCCTCGGTCTGGCAGTGCCTTATTACGATCCGATCGAGCACTATGACATCGTCAAGAGCAAGTGGTGGGGATTGCGTCCGCCGACGCCGCCGGC
>JALHTP010000273.1 GCA_022865725.1 Methyloceanibacter sp.
AGAGGTGGTCCCGGTTCCTGAGACAGGTGGCTAAGGTGGATTCGATGACGAGAAGGAAGATCCACCATGAAGACGCGAAGACGGTTCACGGCCGAGTTCAAGGCGAAGGTCGCGCTTGAGGCGATTCAGGGGCAGCGGAC
The DNA here is from genome assembly GCA_022865725.1 of Methyloceanibacter sp. Classification (GTDB taxonomy): domain Bacteria; phylum Pseudomonadota; class Alphaproteobacteria; order Rhizobiales; family Methyloligellaceae; genus Methyloceanibacter. The sequence goes on from JALHTP010000273.1 coordinate 141, forward strand.
GATCGCGGAGATAGCGATACGGCATGAGCTTCATCCGAACCTGATCACGCAGTGGAAGCGACAGGCGATCGAGAAGCTGGCGAAGGTCTTCGACGACAAGGGCTTTGAGGTTCAGGCCCACCGCGACGCCGAGGTGACGAAGCTGCATGCCAAGATCGGTCAGCTTGTCGTGGAGCGGGATTTTTTGGCCAAAGCCTTCGATCGCTGAGCCTGGATCGGAGGAAGATGATGATCAATCCCGGTCACAAGCGGCTCTCCATTGTCCGGCAGTGCGAACTCGTGTCGATCTCGCGGGCGTCGTTCTACCGCCAGCCGGCGGGCGAGAGTGAAGAGAACCTCGAGTTCATGCGGCTCATCGACGAGGCGTTCCTCGAGGCGCCGTGGTACGGCGCCCGTCAGATGGCGCGGCACCTGCGCCGGCTGGGCTGGTGCATCGGCCGCAAGCGCGTGCGGCGTCTGATGAGGAAGATCGGCCTAGCGCCGATCTATCAGGCGCCGAAGACGAGCGCGCCGCACCCGCGGCACAAGATCTACCCTTACCTGCTGCGGCACCTCACGATCGAGCGGCCGAACCAGGTCTGGTGCGCCGACGTCACTTACATCCCGATGCGACGCGGCTTCCTCTATCTCGTCGCCATCATGGACTGGGCAAGCCGCAAGGTCCTCGCCTGGCGGCTGTCGAACACGATGGAGGCGGACTTCTGCGTCGCGGCACTGGAGGACGCCATCGCCCGATACGGGTCACCCGACATCTTCAACACCGATCAGGGTTCGCAGTTCACCAGCTTCGCCTTCACCAACACGCTCAAGGACGCCGGCATCCGCATCTCCATGGACGGCCGCGGCCGCTGGATGGACAACGTCTTCATCGAGCGGCTGTGGCGATCGCTCAAATACGAATGCGTCTTCCTCAACGCCTTCGAGACGGGCAGCGAGGCCCGGTTCGGGATCGGTCGCTGGATCAGCTACTACAATGCCGCCCGGCCGCACTCCTCGTTCGCCGGCAGGACGCCCGACGAGGTCTATGCTATCGAACTGCAAGCGGAGAAACTGGCGGCGTAATCGAACCCAGAATCCACCTTAGCCAAGCCGCCAAACTGTCCCGGAAAATGGGACCACTTCTGTTTGTCCTAACGAAAAGGGGCGGCCGCGAAAGCGAGCGCCCCTTAAAACGAAGCAGCCCAAGTTGGCGTTAGAGCCGCTTCTCCGGATAGCCTAGCATCTTAGAACTGACCGAAAGTTAATCATCCTTGCTTGGTCTCATTGCCTCTGCGTCGAGCTGCGCGCGCGGCGCAGAAATTGAGCCGTCCAGCAGGGATGGGGAGCGACGGACCGCTTTTCTCACGCAGTACCAAACGCGCTACCCCGGGTGCGCGGGGTTTGGACGCACTCCGAGTTTACTAAAGGCTAAAAGAGACACCCATGCACGCCCCCTCAAAAAAAACCCCGCTAGCGGGCGGGGCTTAGTAATGGGCGGCCCTAATCCAGGGCCAGCGTTATGTCTCGGCCCTGGTCCGGGGCCATGAGAACCATAAGCTGATTCGTTAGGCCAGACGCCTTGTTTGGGGTGGGCGTTTTAGCAGACGCCAAAGCACCAATTCACCAGACATGAGGTCGGCGGCGCGACCAGCCTGACCGGCCGCCACACAGTTAGAGTCCTGGGGGCTGCTCACTGTCATCGTGATTGAGCTGTCGTTCTAGAGACTTGATTGATTTCCGTTCGACATGGCGGTAGATGCTGAGATAGAGCCACATACTGCCTCCGAGCACCAATGGGAGCCAGAATAGGTCCGGCCATTGGTCGGCGACCTTATCGGCGACAAATAGCGCGCCAATCCATGCGCCGACTTCAAAAATCGCATCTCTAATCGAGGTTGCGTGGGCAACTCGGTTGAACTCACTCCGCTTTATCGAGGTTACCATTTTGCCTCCGAAAGCGTCAGTCCGTGCGAGCGCCCTGCAGTCGGAGGGCTTCGAACAACGCCGTTCATTAAGAATAAATAGGAAAACCTAGTTAGCTAAACGAAATTCTCTACTAAGTTGCCCGGCTGACAGACGCTTTTGCATGTGATCCCGGTCGCCGTAGAGGGTGTGTAGTGAGGAGTGAGATGCAATGATTGAGGGTCTGATGAGCGCAATGACGCCCAAAGCGGCGGATGACTCTGATGCAAATTTGGAAAAAGTTGCCTTGGCGGGAGCAGAAGCCATCCAACGCATCATTGCTGAGCGCGACGAGTTCCGCAACCGCAGTAATGCGCAACAGCGCGAACTTGTGGCCATGAGTGCGATCAATGAGGATCTTCGCCGCCGCATTGCGTTGATCCGCCACCACTACGTCGAGCTTGGCACGAAGATCCTAGGGCAACTCGAGCAATTTGACGACGCGTTTCGCGACGCGATGCGTGAAAACCAGGAGAGTGCCGGCAGTCCTAACGAGTATGCCAATCTCGTCGCGCTTGCCCAGCGCCTCAGACCGAATACTGGCATGCCGCAATCTGAGCAGCGCCGCAATTAGTCAAAGCTAGTCCAAAAAAGACAATTTGGCGAAAGAGGTATGGCATCTGTGTTGTGGCATATTATCGCCCGGTTTGCAGATCGGATGATTCGGTTTGAGTTTGTTCCATCTGCTGCATTGCCTGACCAACACATTGCAGCTGAGTGACGCAAGAGGACGCAAACTGCATGTAGCTTTCACCGATCACGGCAATTTGCCGCCGTAGGTCCTCATTTGCAGTGCTTAGGCGGGTCAGCTCGAGGCCTTGGGCTTCCAATCGGATACGCAATTGATTGCGCTCCTCCGTAAGGCAATGAATCGCGGCCGCCCCATCGAAGAGAGCGTTTTCGAGTTCAACGTAGGAAGGCCGATCGCCAGATCGGGCGTAGACATCGCTTAGCAGATTGCTCATGGGCTTCAATAGTCTCAGTCCCCGCTTAATGTTCGGTTAGCCGCTACCAACACTCAGCATTAGAGCGAAAGCAATTCTGCGCGCGCTTCGGCGAAACAGGGAGCCAGCTCGGCAGCGCGGGATTTTTTTCCCAGAATGAATGCTCCAGCACAGAGCATCGACATCAAAAGAAGGATGAGGAAAGCCCAAGTCATCGCGCCAATCACTCTGGTGGGATGGTCGTCTCCGGCTGGGCGCGAGTTGGTCGTCAGCTTTGCGTTGGGACGGTGTCGGAACCGCTCGGCCATCGCCTGAGGCGCAACATAACGTGGACGACTATCGAGTCCTGCATGGACCAGGGCTTCCTTGAGCGAAGCGATTCCGTCACTGCGCATTGGCGGTGGCCGTCAGATTTGTTGTATCGAACTGTTACGACTTTCGCTGGAATAGGGTTAAGAATTGGTTAGTCAGGGTGTTGTTACTTTTGGGGCACCTACTATCGGTCCCACTCTCGGCCAATATAGAGGCCGTGCCGCCGCAGCAGCGGTTCCATCTGCTCAAGATAGACAAAACTTTGTTTCCAGGACAGCGAACGGATGCCCTGCCGAACCACCTGGTGGGCGATTCCGAAGGCGGGACTGTCTGGGTCGAATTGGTTCTTTTGCAGCAACGTCTGAATGTTCTTTTGTAGCTGAGTATCAAAATCGTTGAGGTCCATCGGAAACTCCATGGCCCCCGACCGCTTCCGTCGTATCAGATCACCCCCTAATTTTTGCCGAATTAACGTAGTAAATCAAATGACTGCGCCTTCCAACGTTGACTGGGTCGGACCCCAGCGCCGTCCGGTCAAAGCAGGTCACCGCGCAACGAGCGGATTTATCCATCGCAAAAGAACGGGCCCAGACATCGGTCCGAGGCCGTAACGAGTCTAATACCAACTCCCGATGATCATGACCGATAGGCCCAATCGCGCATGCCGATGGACATGATCGTCCAGGGCCGATCGACGAGCTTGTTCCAAGCCTCGCAGCAGTGATCGACGATGTCGTCATAGGATGTGAAGACCCTGTTCGACAGCCAATTGTCTCGCATGAACTGCCAGACGTTTTCCACCGGGTTGAGCTCGGGCGAGCGGGAGGGGAACAGGACGATGGTGATGTTGTCGGGCACGTCGAGCTTGGCCGAGCTGTGCCAGCCGGCTTGATCCATGAGCAGGACGGCGTGGGCGCCTTGTGCAACGGTCAGCGATATC
>JALHTP010000031.1 GCA_022865725.1 Methyloceanibacter sp.
CCCGGTCGAAAGGCGCAAGCACGCCGCTCAGTCTGCTCCGATGCAACTGGCGGAGACGGAGGGATTCGAACCCTCGATACGGCTTTTGACCGTATAACGGTTTAGCAAACCGCCGCCTTCAGCCTCTCGGCCACGTCTCCGTCGCGGAAACTCTAGTACTTGCTGTCGGCCGGCTTGGCAACAAAACAGGAATTGCCCACCGTTTGCCCACCGGGGTTCATGGCTAGTGATAAACCCGTTCCGAATCTGGTTCGCTCCCTTTCGCCGCATCCACTAGCGCCTGGGCCAGCGACGGGGCCAATCACAAAGTTACCCATCGGGATATATCGAGAGGCTTGCGGGAAGGTTCCGTATAGCCGTTCTTGATGCGCGCCTTGGTTTCAAGCAAAATGCCCAGTATTTTCGACCGCTTGAGCCATCATGCCTGTGCTAAACTTATCGGCAATCGTTACGGGAGAGGGATACATCCCGCCATGACTTGGCAGACTTGCCAAAGATCGCTTTTGCATGCGGCTTTCGCCGCCGGCCTCCTTGCTGCCTGGGCCGTGCCATCTTCCATGGCCGGCGAGGCAGCCTATTGCGTCACCTGCACGGGCCCGGACCAAACCTATGTCTGCCGGGTCATGGCCGGAGGCTCGAAGCCAAGCGACGCGCTGAAGCTTTACTGCGTCATCCGTACCGCCAAGGAAGGCCACCACGCCTCCTGCTCGGCGGAGCGCACCTCGCCTGCCTGCAACGGGGTGGAGAAGGTCTATAGCTATGACGGCCCGATGCCGGAGGACTTCGCCTCCGACCCGCGCGTCAAGCAACTGACCGACAAAGTCGAGCAGGACCAGGCGGCCTTCGATAAGCCGAAAGCCGACGGCAAGGCGCCCAAGACGCTCGTCGAGCTCGGCGGCCGCGCGGTGAGCGCCTCGCGGCAGGGCTTGCGCAATGCGCGCCACGCGCTTGGCGGTTCGTCGCAGGAGTCCGATCAGTCCCTGCCGGCCGGCGAGTCTCTGGCGCTCGAGGAGCAGAACGCGGCGCTTGCCGGAGAGGCCACACCCGACCCGAGCCTCGATGCGCCGCATCCAAACCGGGTTCAGCGCGCCTATCACTGCATGCTGTCGTTCTTCCGCAATTGCAGCAGCCAGCCGGCGATCCACTAGCTCGTCGCTCTCACCCTGCCCTCGCGCCGACTCTCGTCACGCAAAAACAATCATGGCCGGGCAAGCCCGGCCATGACGAAGTCAGCCTCCGACTTTCCTCTAATGGGTCTGCAGCCATTCGCGGGCGAGCTTCTGCGCCTCTGCGACCTGGTCCATTGACATCTCGCGGGCTAGCTCGATGCGATGGCTCAAGGCTGACGGGTTGCCCCGCGCAGCCGCAAGGTTGAACCATTTATGGGCCACGACGAGGTCTGCCGCCACGTCCCGGCCGGTCGCATAAAGCATCCCAAGCTCGAACAGGGCATCCGGCGCTCCAGTCTGCGCCCCCAGCTCGACTGTTTCCGTCGACATGTCCATTCGTGCCATCTCAATTGCCCCCTTTTACCACTCGTCTGACGACCTGTCGAATATTCGGGTCATTACACAAGATGCCTATGCGTCTTTGTTGCCCCTCGACACGGGTAATCATGGGAGAGCACCTTCAACAACTTCTGAATGGGCGTGCTTAATGCAAAATCACCAAATCTATAACGCTCGGTAATATTAGTTTACATTGCACGCTAATCGGCGGCAAACACGTTAAGCTTTGGCTTTGGCAATGATTCCTTGACCAATCGAAATCACGTGTCGATAACCAAGAAAGAGATTTCGAAAGTGCATAGGCTCTCAAGGGTCGCTTGGGGCGCCCCCCACTTTACGGCAAGA
>JALHTP010000274.1 GCA_022865725.1 Methyloceanibacter sp.
AATTTCATGCAAATCTCCTGAACTTGACGCGGCTCACCCCGCCACGTGTCGTTTGACAGAGTTGCGCCATGCGGCCAATGCCTTGCCGTCACTATGCCTGGCAAAAAGGCCAAGGCCGTTTTCCCGGCTGCGCCGGCTAAAACTTCATGGTCGTCGGGGCATCCGTGAAATATGAAGCCTTGAAATATGAAGCCTTGCGGTCCGGGCGCGCTTCACCCCCACTCCGGGCGTCCTATAGGGCGGCACAAGAATGATGAACGATGCTGATTTGGCAGTTCTCGAGAAGCGCCTCGGACGGCGCTATGCGCGCCAGCGTCTCGGCATCGAAAAAGACCACGAGGCGCAGATCTTCGGCCAGGGCATCAATTTCTTTCACATCGAGAATCTCACCCCGTCGCATGCCTTGATCCGCGCCGTGCTGATGGCCGCGGGCCTTTATTGGCGGGGCATCCGCAACGCGGGCAAGGTCGAGGTCAGGCATAACCGGATAGCCTCGCCGCATCTGCCTCAAGCCTTCGACGGTTTCACCATTCTTCAGATCAGCGATCTCCATGTCGATATGAGCGAGGCCGCGATGCAGCGCGTGATCGCGCTTGTCGGGAACGTCAGTTACGACCTCTGCGTGCTGACGGGCGACTACCGCGGCAAAACCTATGGCCCCTACGAGGCCACGCTCGCCGGAATGGCGAAAATTTGCGCCGCGCTCAAGGGCACGATCTACGGCGTGCTCGGCAATCACGACACGATCTGCCTCGTTCCCGGATTGGAGGACATGGGCATCAGGGTGCTGCTCAACGAGAGCCAGACGATCGAGCGGGGCGGTGAACGCATCCATCTCGCCGGCATCGACGATGCGCATTTCTACCGGGTGGACAATATCGAGAAGGCGGCGGCCGACATTCCCCACGAGGCGTTCTCCGTCCTCATCTCGCACACGCCCGAGATCTATCGGCAGGCCGCCCACGCCGATTTCAATCTGCTGTTGAGCGGCCACACTCATGGCGGCCAGATCTGCCTGCCGGGCGGCATCCCGATCACGCTCGATTCGGTCTTGCCGCGCTCCATGGGATCGGGCCCTTGGCGGCATCACGACATGATCGGCTACACCTCGGTCGGCACAGGCTCCTCGGTCGTTCCCGTGCGCTTCAATTGCCCTCCCGAGATCACCCTGCACCATCTTCACCGGCTGCGCTGAGGCGAACCTTCAATAGGGCCGGTCGCGCAAATTGAGATGGAACAGGATGCGGGAGAGGACGATCTCGCCTGCGAAGAAGATCGCGACCCCGACGATGACGTCGAGAAAGCTCACCGGCACAAAGAGGCGCGCGGCGAGAAGCGGGAAAAGCGACTCTGGGATCTGATCGAGCCCAATCGCCATGCTGCTTGAAGGGAGCCCTAGCCTCCGCTTCACGAAGCTCGAGAACAGGTCGCCGGCGATGGCCAGGGCCGCGACCAGGGCGCCGAGTCGCCACGGAAGTCCCATAAGCGCCGCGGCCAGCGGCGTGGCAAGGAGCGCGAGCACGATCCCGCGAATGGTCTTGGCCGGCCCGAACACAGGGCGGCCGTCGACCAACACCGTGCCGCCGTCGAGCGGGCGAGCCAGACGATCGCCGAGAATCGTCTTGGCGAGGACCGGCGTTCCGTTGGCGACCGCCAAGAGGATCAGGAGTTGCAGGATCAGAAAAATCTGCATGTAACCTCTCCGGAAGCGCCGCTATCGGCCGCCCGCCAGAAATGAACCCTTGCGGTAGGGACACGGTTTAGCGCAATTCTGCTCGCCGAACGGTCAAGCAGTCCAGGCTCATGGCGATCGAGGCAAGAAGCACGGCGCCCGCGTCGGCGGCGCAAAAGACCGTGGTTGCGGTGCTCGCCGCCATCAGCGTCAGTCACATGCTGAACGATGTGATCCAGTCGCTGATCATGGCGATCTATCCCATGCTCAAGCAGAATCTGAGCCTCGACTTCGGCCAGATCGGGCTCATCACCTTCACCTTTCAGTTCACCGCCTCGGTGTTGCAGCCGGCCGTCGGCTATGTCACCGACCGCTACCCCACGCCCTATTCGCTCGTGCTCGGCATGGCCTCCTCGCTGGCGGGCCTGGTCCTGATCGCGTTCGCCTCGAGCTATGCCGCCGTGCTCGCGGCGGCCGCCTTGATCGGCATGGGGTCTTCGGTGTTTCACCCCGAATCCTCGCGCGTGGCGCGTCTTGCATCGGGCGGGCGGCACGGCATGGCCCAGTCGGTGTTCCAGGTCGGCGGCAATTTCGGCACCGCGCTCGGGCCGCTGCTGGCGGCCTTCATCGTGCTCCCTTACGGGCAGCACACCATCGCCTGGTTCTCCGTCGTGGCGCTCGTCGCCATGATCCTGCTTGCCGCCATCGGCGCCTGGTACGGCAAGACGCTGAAGCTGAATGGCGAGGCGTCGGGCCACGAGCGCGAGGCGATCGCCGATCTGTCGAAGTCCAAGGTGCGGCGCTCGATCGCCATCCTGATGGTGCTCACCTTCTCCAAGCACTTCTATCTCGTCAGCCTCACCAGCTTCTACATCTTCTACCTGATCCACACTTTCGGGTTGTCGGTGCAATCCGCGCAGCTTTATCTGTTCCTGTTCCTTGGCGCGGTGGCGGCCGGAACGGTGATCGGCGGCCCGATCGGCGACCGCATCGGGGCCCGCCGCGTGATCTGGTGGTCGATCCTGGGCGTGCTGCCCTTCACGCTGCTCCTGCCTTATGTCGATCTGTTCTGGACCGCGATCCTGAGCGTCATCATCGGGCTCATCCTCGCCTCGGCCTTTCCGGCGATCCTGGTCTATGCGCAAGGGCTGATCCCGGGCCGGGTCGGCATGGTGGCAGGCCTCTTTTTCGGGCTTGCCTTCGGCATCGCCGGCATCGGCGCAGCCTTTCTCGGCTGGCTCGCCGATGTCACCAGCATCGACTTCGTCTACCATATCTGCGCCTTCCTGCCGGCGTTCGGGCTGCTCGCGGCGTTCCTGCCGGAGACGGCGAAGCCAAAAATTCCCGCCAGGCGAGGAAAGCGGTGAGGGGGGCCTAAGGCGCCCGATCATTTCGCCAAGATGACGGCGTCCCCGTCTCCCGATTTCGATTTTTTTGTTCAGAACGGGTCTTGGCCTCGTCTTGGGGGAATGCCTGCGCGGGCCAAGACGAAGACCCCGGACATCGGGTAGCCGGGCCCATATATGCTCCGCGTTTCTGGCCCAAAATGCAAAGCCGAGACAGGGGCTGGCGCTTATGGTTAAGTTGCGTTTCGAGGTGCCCGGCCGAGGCATTTGCCGGGCCCTCGCGTCACTTGCCGAGCGGCGGCCGGCCGGCTTCATCTGGTCTTGCGTGAACCTGTCAGCCAGCTCGGTCGTTGGGATGTCTTCCACACAACGAGGGGCAAGCAATGCGTGATATCCGCGGGGATTTGCAAGACCGGGCCGGTTTGCTTGAAGAGCAGATCAATGCCCACGAAGCTCAATTCGACAAACTCATCGAGCAGCTCAAACGCGAGCATGACACCAGGCTCGAGGACCTTAAGGCCGAGTTTGAGGCGGTGAACCGGCTGCTGGAGGTCGAGCTCCGCCGGATCGCGACCGCGCCCGCCGCGCCTAAGATGCAGGTCCGCGAGCCCGTGCATCATGCCTCCCATCAGCCGGCGCAACATTCTTCGCATCAGCCGGCGCAGCATGCCGCGCACCAGCCGCAATCTCAGCCGCAACAGCCGCTGGCCGACTTTTTGGTTCGCAAGCTGAACGAGGTCGGCGCCATGGCGCGGGACGACCTCCGGCGTCTGGCCTTGCAGGAAGGCTATTTCGTCGACGCCGACAGCGCCGACCGGGGCGTGCATACGACGCTTCTCAATGTGGTGAAGGCGGGCCTGATCCGGCAGCTGCCGAACGGCAATTTCGCGCCCGCCACCGTGCTCGACACCATCAGGCTCCGACGGGCGATGTAGTCGCGCGGCGTTGGTTACGTGGGCAACGGCGACCCCGTTGCCCACTCTACGCCACAGGCGGCCCGCGCAGCAGCTCGACCACGTCCTTGCGGACCCTGTCCTCGGCATAGCGGGCGATCGCCTTGCGGTCGGGGAACTCATCGAGCGGAACCGGCGGTCCGATGCGGATATTGGCGTCGATGGGGCCGAGGCCGAGCAGCCTCCAGGCGTGGCTTGCCATGTCCATGTCGCCATACCAGGCGATCACGTGGCGCCGCCGGCGGCAAAGCGGAAGCCCGTAGATCTTGGTGTAGGTGAGCGCCAGAGTCTGGACCGAGACCTTGGTCCCCATGGGGGCGCTCCCTGCCGGTTTCGCCGCGGCGAACAAGGCGGTCTTGAACGGCACCACGCTGTTGCCGTCGCTCGAGGTTCCTTCGGCGAACAGCACGATATGGTCGCCGCCGGCGAGCCGCTCCAGGATCTCGTTGGCCTTGTCGCCGACCTCGTTCCGCCGGTTGCGGTCCACGAATACCGAGCGCTGCAGCTTGGCGAGCCAGCTCACGAAGGGCCATGACGCGACCTCCTGCTTGGCCACGAACGACACCGGCGCCACGGCCGAGAGCACGGCGATGTCGAGCCACGAGACGTGGTTCGAGATCAGCAGCACTCCCTGCTCCTCGGCAACCTCGCCTTCGATCGTGAGGCGGATGCCGATGAGCCTGCACACTTGCCGATGATACCAATGAGGAAAAATGCGGGCATAACGCGAGCCCGTCTTCAGGAACAGGAGCTGGAGCGGCATCAGGGGAAAGGTGAAGGCGAAGAAGGCGCAGAGCACCAGGAACGCGCGCAAGCGTCTCATATCCGCGTCACGAAATGGAAATCCGGATTGCCGCTAGCAGGTCCGCCGTCAATGGCAGGTCCGGCGTCCATAATAGATGGTGCAGATGCCCTTGAGCGCCGGGTTGTCCTTTGGCGCGGCGCGCGTCTCGGTCCGGCAATCGCTCCGGATTTCGTCGGAGCCCCAAAGCATCGTCGTGCAGATTTCGCGGGTAACGACCGGAAGCACCGCACCCTCCGGTGCGATTGCGTGCTCGGGCTCGGCTTGTGCCGTGCCACAGAGCATCGCGATACAGCCGGCAAAAATAACGCGCTTCAACATCAGCCATCCCCTTTGGCTTGGTGAACAACTCCTTAACGTTGGCTCTGCCGGGGGGAAGAGTCAAATTCAGCAGGTTTCGGCCCCCAAACAGGCCTCCGCTACTTGCCGTTCTTGAGCGGCAGGCCGAACAGCTCGAGCCGGTGGCCGATCAGCCGGAAGCCCAGTTCGCGCGCCACGGCCTCTTGCAGCCGCTCGATCTGCTCGTTCGAGAACTCGATCACCTCGCCGGTATTGACGTTGATCAGATGGTCGTGATGGCCATGCCCGGCCGGCTCGTAGCGCGCGCGGCCGTCGCCGAACTCATGACGCTCCAGGATGCCGGCGCCCTCGAACAGCCGCACGGTGCGGTAGACGGTGGAAAGCGAGATGCGCGGATCGCGCGCGCTGGCCCGCCGGTAGACTTCCTCCACGTCGGGATGATCCTCGGCCTCCGACAGCACCTTGGCGATGGTCCGCCGCTGGCCCGTCATGCGCATGCCCCTTTCGGCGCAAAGACGCTCTAGCCTGCTATCCGCCGTGGAGGTCTTGGGCATGGATCGCTATGCCTACCGTCCGCTCTCTCGCTAGGGCCGCGCCATCATCGGCGGGGCTGCTTCAAAGGGCAAGGCTGAAGATCGCGGCATCGGCGCCGTGCTCGTAGTAGCCTGGTCTCTGGCCGGCCGCGACCGCGCCGAGAGACCGATAAAGAGCAAGGGCAGCCTCGTTGCCCGCCTCGACCTCGAGAAAGAGGCATCTTCCGCCCGCGCGCCGCAAGCCCGCGACTGCCTCGGTGATGAGCGCCCGCGCCAAGCCTTGGCGGCGATGGGTCGGCAGAACGCAAAGCGTCAAGATCTCGGCCTCGTCAGAAGCGGCGCGGGCGATCAGAAAGCCTTGCGCCGGGCCTTCACGCTTGGTCGAGGCGACGAGCGCGAGCACGCCTGGAGCGCCGAGAAACTGCGCCATGGCGGCCTCGTCCCAAGCGCGCACAAACGACCGCGCGTGGATGGAAGCGAGTATCGCCGCGTCGGAAGGAAGCGCCATCCGAACCGCGATCGAAAGTTTGTCGAGCGATCCCTGCATCAGCGCCTCAGCACCGCTTGGCCTTGCGGCTTGGCGTCGGGGGGACGCAGATAAAGCGGTCGAAGCGCCGGCACGGTCTCGCCGCTCTGATACGCGATCTCGGCGAGCGCCCCGGCGCTCGGCTGAAGCTCGGGCAGACTTGCATCGAGGATGCGTCCCTGAAGCGAGGCCGCTTCAGCGAGAAGGCTGGCACCGCTCCCTGCGGCACCGCCAAGCCCACTCGGCAAGAAGCCGAGAGCCTCGTCCGGCGTGAGCAGAAGCGGGCCCGCAAGCTTGCCGGCCTCCTCGTCGTAGAGCCCGAAATAGACCATGCCTCGCCTGGCATCGACGGCTATGGCGAAAGGCCCTGGCCCCAAGGCGCCGCTCGCGCGCGCAAGCTCCGCCATCACGGTCAGGCTGTCGGTTCCGAACAGTCTGGCGCCGGTCACCAGCGCCAAGCCGCGCGCGGCGGCGATCGCAATGCGCACGCCGGTGAAGCTGCCCGGCCCGAGCGTCGCCGCGATCACCTCGATCTCAGCGAAGGCGAGCCCCGCTCCTTGCATGACCTCCTCCACCATGGGCATGAGCGCCTCGGCATGGCCGCGCGCCATCGTCTCCTCGCGCAGGGAAAGCCTGCGCGCCGCGCCGTCTTTCTGAAGCACCGCGGCGGAGCAGGCGCCCATGCTGGTGTCGAGCGCTAGAATCTTCATCGCGATGTCTTAGACGATACGCGCCATCTCGTGGAAGCTGAACCGCGGCGAGCGCGGGAACAGCGCGCTCGAATCGCCATAGGCGAGGCTGCACAAAAAGTTGGATTTGACGTTGCTGCCGGCGAAGAACTCGCGATCGACGCCCGCATTGTCGAAGCCCGACATCGGCCCGCAATCGAGGCCCAGCGCCCGCGCCGCCATGATCAGATAGGCGCCTTGCAGCGTGCCGTTGCGGAAGGCGGTCTCGGCGATCTTCTTCTCGTTCCCCGCGAACCAGCTCTTGGCGTCGGTGTGCGGGAAGAGCTTGGGCAGATGCTGGTAGAAGTCCAGGTCGTAGCCGATGATGGCGCAGACCGCCGCCTGCATACTCTTGTCGCGATTGCCTTCGGACAGATGCGGCTTCAGCCGCTCCTTCGCCTCGCGCGATTTCACGAAGACGAAGCGCGCCGGGCTGCAATTGGCCGATGTCGGCCCGAGCTTGGCGAGATCGACGATGGCGTGCAGCATCTCGTTGGGGACGTCGACGTCGCGCCAGGCGTTATGCGTGCGCGCCGCGCGGAACAGCTGGTCGAGACAAGCGTCGGGAAGACGCCCGCTCAAACCGGCCGCACCTCTTGCACCTCGGGAATGAAATGCCGCAGCAGGTTCTCGATGCCGTGCCGGAGCGTCGCCGTCGAGCTCGGGCAGCCCGAGCAGGCGCCGCGCATATGCAGATAGACGATGCCGCCGCGATAGCCCTGGAAGGTGATGTCGCCGCCGTCCTGCGCCACGGCCGGACGGACGCGCGTCTCCAGCAGCTCCTTGATGGTCTTGACCGTCTCCTCGTCCTCGGGCGCAAAGAACTCGCCTCCGGCCGAGCTTTCCGAACCCGTCTGCTCGCCCTCGGTCACGGCCTCGCCGGAAAGATAATGCTCCATGATGGCGCCGAGGATGGCGGGCTTCAGATGCTGCCACTCGCCGTCGCCCTTGGT
>JALHTP010000275.1 GCA_022865725.1 Methyloceanibacter sp.
ATGCCCGCCTGCGCGGGCATGACAAGCAGAGCTGTCCCGCGGAAGACGTCTAACGCGGGATCAGCTTTGCGATGTCCTCTGCCGCGGCCCCCGCAGCGGCGTTGGCGGCGGCGCCCCATTTCTTGTCGAGCGAGCCGTTGCGAACATCTTTGGTCTGGCGGGTGACGCCGAGCTGCGTTCCGTCGGGGCCGAGCACCACCCAGATGATGGTGACGCTCTGCTTGCCTTTGGCGCCAAGCGCGATCCGGACCGTGCCTTGCACCTCATAGACATTGGCCTGGAAGGCGGTGGCCGGTTTGAGGCCGCGCGCGGCGAGCTGCCGGCTGAGCGCGGCGGCGAGCGCCTCCTCGCCATCACCCGGCGCACCGGCCACCGAGACATAGGCCAAGGGTCCTTCGGTTTCGGTGGCGGCGTCAGTCTCGGCAGCGAGAGGGGACGCTACGACCAGCGCGAAGCCCCAGCACAGCACTGCCGCCCCGACGATACGCATGACTCAGCACTTCTTCTTGGCGTGCCTGAGCTCGACGAGCTTGCGGTCGATGGAAGCCGCCCACTCACCCGTGGCGATGGCGACATTCCTGCCATAGGTACCGGCCACGATATTGATCGCGGCGAGCGCCGGGGCCACCGACTGAATGCCGGCGAGAAGCCTCTGGTTGTTCTCGGCCTTTTCTTTTTCCAAGGCCGCAATCTGCTTGTCGATCCTCGCGCAATTCGGCTTCACGGCATTGATGTCGCGCATGGCCATGGGTGCGGCGCAACCGGCGAGGATCAGGCACACGCAAGACAGCAGCAATGCCCCCGTCCGCATCATCCCCCCTTCCCATGTCATCGCCCGGCTTGACCGGGCGATCCAGTAACCACGCAACCCGCAATTGCGACTCCAGGCGTTTACCGGATGCCCGCTTTCGCGGGCATGACAAACACGGAGCAGACTCTAAACCCAGCCTTCAAGCTCGCGCTCGATCAGACGGACGAGCACGCCGATGCCGCCGTCGCTGTCGTTGAGGCAGGGAATGTAGCTGAATTTTTCGCCGCCATGTTCGAGGAAGATTTCCTTGTTCTCCTCGGCGATCTCCTCAATCGTCTCGAGGCAATCGGCGGCGAAGCCCGGACTGACGATGGCGATCCGCTTCACGCCCTCGCGCGCCAGCGCCTCGACGGTCTTGTCGGTATAGGGCTTGATCCACTCGGCGCGGCCGAAGCGCGACTGGAAGGTGAGCTTGAGCTTCGCGCCAAGCGGCCCGAGCGCCGCGCGCAGAGCCTCAACGGTCTCGATGCACTGCTTCTGGTAGGGGTCGCCTCTGTCGACGTAAGACTGCGGCACGCCGTGGAAGGAGGCGAGGATCGCCTCAGGCTCGGAGTCGAGGCTGCCAAGATGCGTCCTGATCGAGTCGGCGAGGGCGGCAATGTAGACGGGGTCTTGCGGGTAAGGCGGCACGGTCCGCAGCGCCGGTTGCGCGCGAAGCGTCTTCAGCGCGTCGAACACCTTGTCGTTGGCGGTCGCCGTGCTCGCCGCGGCATATTGCGGATAGAGCGGGAAGGCGAGAAGCCGATCGCAGCCCTGACCGACCAGGGCATCGATGCGGGAGGCGATGCTGGGGTTGCCATAGCGCATCGCCCAATCAACCACGACAGTCTTTTTCGAGGCGAGCGCTCGGCCGACTTTCTCCGCTTGGCTCCGCGTGATGGTGCGAAGCGGAGACTCGTCGAGCTCCTCGTTCCAGATCGAGCGGTATTTGGCCCCGCTCGCGAAGGGCCGCTTCACCAGCACGACGCCATTCAAAATAAGCCACCACAACACCCGGTTCGTCTCGATCACGCGCCGGTCCGAGAGGAACTCCTTGAGATAGCGGCGCATCGGCCAGTAGGAGGTTCCGTCCGGCGTGCCGAGATTGAGGAGGAGGACGCCGATCCGGCCCGCGTGCTTGGGCGCTGGCGCGCTCGATCGCTCGGGCTCCGAAGCGAAACGGCCGGGATGCGGCGTTTCATTCATGCAAATTGCTCCCCATGGGACCTTCAGCCCCTTAGATAGAGCATCCCCCGCGACGCGCCTAGCCTTGGGGCTAGTCTTAAAGACAAGGGCAACCCAGCCTTGCGCGGCTAATGCCAGAGATAGGTCTTGGGGGGAACGTGGTGGCGGGCTTCGATGAGAGCCATGCTCAGCAAATATGCAAGGAAGTCCCGGCCTTCGGATCGCGCGATCTTGATCAGGATTTCGAGCATCTGCTCGACATCGTCGCCGTCAGTGAGCTGGCCCTGGCCTTCCTCAATGACAAAATCATCGGACATAACTGGCGGCTCTCTCACACAGCTTAGCGAGCTTCCATCCTGTCACAAATTGCGCGCCCTCTCCTAGAGATGCGCTCAACGATGCGGCTGATGATCTCCATCGATTTCCTTAATGATCGTCCGTGCCCGCATCATTCCGCCCGGATCTTCTCGGCATCGTCGATGATTTTTTCGTGATCGAAGGCGAGCTTCCGCTTGCGCCAATCCTCGACCCATTCCGCGGCCTCCGCGTCCGACCCGGCCTGCGGGCTCGGCGCTTCCGGCAACAGCGTCATGTAGGCAATGCTGACCGTATGTCCGCGCGGGTCGCGTGACGGGTCCGAATAGACGCCGACGAGAGTGAGTTCGCTCACCGCAAGGCCGGTCTCCTCGAGGACTTCGCGCCGGCAGGCCGCCTCCATCGTCTCACCAATGTCGACGAACCCGCCGGGAAGCGCGTAAGCGCCTTTGAAGGGCTCGTTCTTGCGGCGAATGAGCAGCACGCGCGCCTTGCCGTCGAAAATGACGCAATCGGTGGTGAGGAGAGGCGTTTTCGGCATTCCCATGGCGGATGGCCTCCATCGCTTTGCCGCAAGCGCTTCCACGCTCTGAAACGGCAGGCGGGCCGCTCGGGTTTCGGGCTGAGGCGAAGCCTCGTGCTCGCCCTACTCTCCGGCGAGCCGCCGCGATTCCTTGAGCGCCATGGCAAGCAAATAAGCGAGAAAGTCAAATCCCTTGCCGCGTGCGCGCCGGATCAGGGGCGAGATCTGTGCGGCAATTTGCTTGGCGGCTTCACGCGCGCTGTCCCCGGACGGGTCCGGGCCGCTTCATCAGACATACGCGCTACCCCCGCGTTTCCCTGACCGGCTGTTAGCCGCCGAACGAGCCCCTATGGGACGTGGTGCACGGACCGATATAATCCGTGTACAGTATTTCTAGGGCGCGCCGGGCCGCCACCCAATTTTGCTTGCAACGTTGCGGCGCTAAGCATCTGACCCAAGAACGCCAGAGAACGCCAGGGTGCTGATCCAAGTCAGAGGACGAGGAGGCGAGCCCGGTCAGCTGCGCGGCTGCTTCACGATGCGGAGATAGGGCCGCAGCGACTTCCATCCGTCGGGATAGATCGTCTTCGCCTCTTCGTCCGAGACGGAGCCGGCGATGATCACGTCGTCGCCTTCCTTCCAGTTCACCGGCGTCGCCACCCGGTGCTTCGCCGTGAGCTGCAAGGAGTCGATCACCCGCAGCACCTCATCGAAATTGCGGCCCGTGGTCATGGGATAGACGAGGACCAGCTTGATCCTCTTGTCGGGGCCGACGACGAACACATTGCGCACCGTCTGATTGTCGGCGGGTGACCGCCCCTCCGAACCGCCCGTCGTGCTCGCCGGCAACATGCCGTAAAGCTTGGAGATTTTGAGGTCTGGATCGCCGATCATGGGGAAATTCGGGGCGACGCCTTGCGTTTCCTTGATGTCCTCGGCCCATTTGGCGTGGCGGTCCACCGGATCGACGCTCAGCCCGATGATCTTCACCCCGCGCCTGTCAAATTCGGGCTTGATCCGCGCCATATAGCCGAGCTCGGTGGTGCAGACCGGCGTGAAATCCTTGGGATGCGAAAATAATACGGCCCAGGAATCGCCGAGCCATTCATGAAAGCGGATCCGACCTTGCGTGGTCTCCGCTTCGAAATCCGGTGCGGTTTCGCCAAGTTGCAGTGCCATCATAACTCTCCGTTCGCTGGCGTGGCCTGGACGGAACGCCACCTGCCGCACGCATAGGGTGAATCTGGAATGTAGGATATCGTTTCATTCCGCCGCAATCCAAGTCCGGCAAAAGAAATGTTGTGCTAGTTTGACCGCCTAGATGAGAATGGGGAACCTGGAACCTGCGCCGCCGCGAGACGATGCCGCCGCCGCTAACACCCGCCGCAGAAAAACTGCGCCCTGAAAAGAGCCAGCGTCACCGCGGTCTTGAAGCGCGCAGACTCTGCTGCCTTATCGCGCCAAGAACAACGGTCGGGATAGAGTCGAGACCGGGTAGGCGCGTGGTCCCGGGCAGCCAGGCCGTCAGAACGGCCGTGCCGGCCCCAGCAAAGCGACGAACAAGAGGCTCCCGAAGAGAACGATAACCACCGCGCCGCCGATGGAGCATATGGTCCACACGGCGTTGACCCACGCGGCGTTGGTGCCGCCGAGCCTGAGCGCAAGCTCGCGCAAGCCAAGCGCGAGGCTCGCCAGCACCGCGACCGTAATGGCGGTGCCGAACGCCATGGCGAAAGTCGCCGCCACGCCTGCCCAGAACAATCCTTGCGTCAGCGCAAAGACCAGAACGAGGATCGCGCCCGTGCACGGCCTGATGCCCACGGAGAACACCACGGCCATGACCTTGCGCCAGGAGAATGGCCCCGCAAGCTGCCGCGCATCGACGATGTGATCGCAAGCCTCGCCATGCGCGTGGTCGTGATGCTGATGGTCGTGGTCATGATCATGATCGTGGCCGTGACCTTGATGGTCGTGACCATGCGCGGCATGGGTCGAGGCGGCCTGGGCGCGGCCTGACCTGCGCGGAAGCGGCGCCACAAACGCATCGACTGGGTCGACAATAGATAAAGACCGACCAGGGGGGGTGACCTTGACTCGCGCTCCGACTCTCTCTAGAACAAAACAGGAACGATAGTTGAGGTGTAGTGGGGTGTAGTAGCGTGAGTAACGACGTTCCAGGCGGCGGTAGTGGTCTCCTCGTTCCGCCTTCTGGCGTTGGAAAAGCAGGTGGGGCAAGGGCGAGAGTCCTGATTGAGCGTTTACGTGCGCAAATCCGCGTGCTCGAGCAGGTTCCCGTGTCTCTGGGCATTCCCCCCGCACCGGGCGCGGCCCCTCCCCGCCCCGCCTGCTCTCTATCCCTTACTTCTGCAATCTCCTCTCCCTCCCCTGCAAGGGAGAGGCAGGCGCCCCTGCACAAGCTCAAATGTGCGGGCCTGCATGAGATCAGGCCTGAAGCCTATCGCGACGGGCCGGCTTCGCTCGGTTTCGCCCTTGCCATGATCGCCGAACAGGCGGCTCGCCGCATCGAGCGCCGGGATCTCGTGCTGTGGTGCCTCACCAAGACCGCGGCGCGAGAATGGGGGCGCCCTTATGGGCCGGGCTTGCGCGCCTTCGGTCTCGACCCTGCGCTTTTTCTCATTGTCGAGGCGAGGGATGCGGCAAGCGCCGCCTGGGCTCTGGAAGAAGGCTTGAAGAGCCGGGTGCTGATCGCGGCTCTGGCAGAGATCGAGATCAAGACGCCGCTCTTGAGCCGCCGTCTCAGTCTCGCCGCGCAGGCCTCGGGCACGCCCTGCCTGCTGCTCTCAAGGCATCGGCAATCTGGGCTGCCCGGGACCCTCACACGCTGGCGCATCGCTGCAAGGAGAAGCGGCCCCGCCCCCTTCGACGCGACGGCGCCAGGCGATCCTTCCTGGCAGATCACCCTCGAGCGCTGCCGGGGCGAGGCTCCGGGGCAGAGCTTTATCGTGGAGTTCAGTCATGAGTCGTTTCGTCTCCGTCTTTCTACCGCATCTTGCGATCGAACGGCTGAAGCGGGAGCGAGCAGCGAGCTGCGCCGCGCCTTTAGCCGATGACCGGCCTTTGGCCCTTATCGGCCACGCGGAGCGCGGACTGACGCTCAGTGCGGTCAATGCGGCATGCCTCCGCCAAGGCCTCTTCCCCGGCCTCGGCCTCGCCGACGCCCGCGCCATCTGTCCGCATCTTCTCACTTTTCCCGCCGCGCCCAGGAAGGATGCAGAGGCCCTTCTCGACCTCGCCCGCTGGGCCTCTTGCCGCTACAGCCCCAACCTGAATGCCGACGGCGACGACGGGCTCTGGCTCGAAATCACCGGCGTGCCCCATCTCTTCGGCGGCGAGAAGGCGCTTCTTGCCGACATGGCGGCACGGCTCACGCGCGCAGGTCTAACCGCGCGGTTTGCTCTTGCCGGGACCTTGGGCGGCGCCCATGCGCTCGCCCGCCACGCGCGGAACTCTCTTAGCATCGTCCCTGAGGGCGAGATCGGGACCGCGCTCGCGGCCCTCCCCATCGAGGCCTTGCGGCTTGAGCCCGAGATCGTGGTGCTCTTGAAGCGGCTTGGGCTTAAGCGCATCGGCCAGCTCTACGACCTCCCGCGGGCGAGCCTCGAGCGGCGGTTTCACGCCAAGGACACGGCCGAAGCGGTCCTTTATCGCCTCGATCAGGCGCTTGGGCGGAGCCAGGAGCCGCGCGTCCCTCTCCTGCCCTCGCCCGACTTCGTGGCGAGGCTTCCCTTTCCCGAGCCTCTCATCACCCATGACGGCGTCTTGAGCGCCCTCGATCATCTCGCCAGCGCGCTTTGCGCGAAGCTTGCCCGCGCAGAGCGCGGGTGCCGCCGCTTCGCGCTTTGGATCGCCCGCGCCGACGGCTCCTCGACCGTGATCGAGGCTGGCTTGAGCGCCCCCTCGCGCGAGCCCAAGCATCTCTTGCGCCTTCTGCAAGACAAGCTCGAGGAGCTCGACATGGGCTTCGGCGTCGACCTCATGTCGCTTGCGGCGCTCGTGACCGAGACGCTTCCTTTCGCGCAAACCACCCTCACGCAAGGGAACGGAAAAGCGGCGGCGGAACCTTTGATCGACCACCTGGTCAATCGCTTGGGCGCGCGCGCCGTGCGCCGCCTCTTCCCACGGGCAAGCCACATACCGGAATTGGCGCAAAGTCTAAAGAGCGCCTTTGCCGGCCCTTCCTTCTGGCTCGAGCAACCTGAGAAGCCGCCGCGGCCGCCGCTTCTCTTCGCGCGCCCAGAGCCTCTGACGGTGCTTGCCGAGATTCCGGAAGGCCCGCCGGCACGCTTCACCTGGCGGCACGTGACGCGCCGCGTGGTCAAGGTGGAAGGTCCCGAGCGCATCGCGCCTGAATGGTGGCGGGCATTGCGTACTCCCTCCCCCAGCAAGGGGGAGGGTGGCGATGGCCAAAGGCTATCGCCGGGTGGGGGTCCTGTTGCGCGCTCGGTTACCCAGTCTGACCCCCTCCCCAACCCTTCCCCTTGCTGGGGGAGGGAGTCCTCGAGGCCGCGCGACTATTACCGGGTCGAGGACGAGGACGGGCACCGCTACTGGGTGTTCCGCGAAGGCCTCTATCAGGAGGCCGCTGGCGGCACGCCCATCTGGTATCTGCACGGGGTCTTCGGGTGATGACGTTCGACGTGGCCCGCTACGCCGAGCTCGAAGTCACCACCAATTTCTCCTTCCTCAATGGCGGCTCTCACCCCGAGGAGCTGGTGGCGACGGCAAAAGCGCTCGGGCTCGAAGCCATCGCCGTCACCGACCGGAACACGCTTGCGGGTGTCGTGCACGCTCATCTCGCCGCCAAGGAGGTCGGCATCAAGTTCATCGTCGGCGTCCGCCTCGATCTGCAAGATGCACCGAGCCTGCTCGCTTTTCCATGCGACCGCGCCGCCTATGGCCGGCTCTGCCGGCTGCTCACCTTGGGTCAGCGCCACGCCGAGAAGGGGCAATGCACGCTCTATCTGGCCGACGTCGCCGCCCATGCCGAAGGCCTGATCTTCATCGCGCTCCCGCCCGACGGTTTCCCTCATAACTCTCCGGTGTCATCGCCGGGCTTGACCCGGCGATCCAGTAATCACGCGAACGGCAAGGGGCTACTGGATGCCCGCCTTCGCGGGCATGACAACGCAGATTTTGAATCGCAACTCCGCCGTATCAAACAGGC
>JALHTP010000276.1 GCA_022865725.1 Methyloceanibacter sp.
GGCATCGCCGGCGAGCCCCAGCACGCCCGTGGTGTCGAAGTCCAAGCCGAGCACTGTGGTGACGCCGTAGACCTTGTCGCCCTGCTGCATCGGCCGCATGGCGAGGACCGGGCTGTCGAAATCCGATTTCGCGCCGAGATAAAGCGCGGGATGGGCGTTGAAGATTTGCAGGCCGCTCATCAAGAGCACCAGCAGCACGAGCGCGTTGACCCAATGGGTGAGGCGCACCGTGCTCGAATGCCGATAGATGACCTCGCGCTGCTCCATGACGGCTAGCTACGGGGACGATGCGCGTTCGGATGCATTGCGCATCACGATGGCTTGCCCCAGATCGCGGCGAGCCGTTGCGCCCGGCCGCATCCCCATTTGTAGTATTTGTAGCTGACCGGATTCAGGTTGTGATAATCCTGGTGATAGTCCTCGGCCGCTGTGAATGTCGTCGTCGGCTTGATCTCGGTCTCGACCCTTTGCTTGAAGCGCGCCGCGATCTCCTCCTTCGTCGTCTCCGCCAGCTTCTTCTCCTCGTCATTGCCGACAAAGACGACGCTGCGATAGGCGGGCCCCTTGTCGCAGAACTGCCCCTCCGCATCGAACGGGTCGATGTTGCGCCAATAATGATCGAGCAGCTTGGCGTAAGTGACCTTGGCGGGGTCGTAGGTCACCTTGACCGCCTCCGCATAGCCGGCATGGTCGCCATAATTGGGGTTCGGCTTGGTGCCGCCGGCATAGCCGGAGATCGTCTCGGTGACGCCGTCGACCTCGTCGAAGGCGGCCTCCATGCACCAGAAGCACCCGCCCGCGAAAATCGCCGTATCCGACGACGCGGCGCGACTGGGCGCAGATCCCGAGCCGGCGGCAAGTACGGCAAGCAAGAGGGCGGCGGCCGCCGCTAAAATCCATCGCGCGATCATGGAAGTCTCCGGGATAGGGTTTCGCAACAGAGCATAAGAAGGCCCAGGAAGCGCTGATAGTGGCTCTCGCGCGACCGTGAAATGAATTGATGCCAAGCCGCGGCCGATAAGCGCTTGGGAGGGCTAAGGCGTTTGGGCTATTCAGGGACGATGCAGCAGCCCCTCTCTTCACCTCGAAGCGCGATCAAGCCGGCCTACGACGTCATGGTCATCGGCTCGGGCTATGGCGGTGGCGTCGCCGCCTCGCGGCTGTCGCGCGCAGGGCAAAGCGTCTGCGTCATCGAGAAGGGCAAGGAATTCCTGACCGGGTCCTTCCCGAGCCGCCTGCCTGAGCTTCGCCGCGAGCTGCAACTGAACGGCGGCAAGATGCGCTCCGGCTCGCGCACGGGGCTGTTCGATTTCAGGCTCGGCGCCGACATTCACGTGCTGGTCGGCTGCGGCCTCGGCGGCGGCTCGCTCATCAATGCCGGCGTTGCGCTAGAGCCCGATTCTCGCGTCTTCGCCGACCCTGCCTGGCCCGACGAGGTTCGCGCCGACGGGCTGCTTGAGCTTGGCTTCAAGCGGGCGGCTGCCATGCTGCGGCCCTCGCGTTACGGCCGCGCCGCCGAGCTGACCAAATACCGCGCGCTGGCAGCGGCGAGCGCCGCCTTCGGCGTGCCCCCCGTTGCGGCTCCGGTGGTGGTGAGCTTCGAGGACATCGTCAATCCTGCCGGCGTCGCGCAACCCGCCTGCACGCTCTGCGGCGATTGCTGCTCGGGCTGCAATGTCGGCGCCAAGAACACCGTCGCCATGACCTATCTGCCCGATGCAAAGGCGCATGGCGCCGACATCTTCACCGAGCTCAGCGTGAGCCACCTCGCCAAGGAGGAGGGGGGCTGGCGCGTCTATTTTGCGCCGTCCGACGCGAAGGACGCGCAAGCGAGCTTCGTCGATGCAGCGACCGTCGTGCTCGCCGCCGGCACGCTCGGCTCGACCGAGATCTTGCTCCGCTCGCGCGAACGCGGGCTCGAGCTCTCCGACCGGCTAGGGGAGGGGTTCTCGGCCAATGGCGATATCATCGCCTTCGCCCTTGGCGGGACGGAGAGGGTGAACGGCGTCGGCGTCGGCTTCCCGTCGAAATTCGTGGGCGACGCCATCGGCGCCTGCGTGGCGGGGCAGATCGAGCTACCCGACGCTTCCGATCTCGACCGCTCCATGATCTTGCAGGAAGGCGTGCTTCCGTCCGCGCTCGCGCCGCTGCTCCCGGTCTTCTTCATCGCCGGCGGAAGGATACTCGGCGCCGCGCAGAGCCTGATCAAGGGCGTCTATCAGGGCCCGCTCTCCCATCTCTATACCTTCTTCGTCGTCTCCCATGACGAGGCGGCGGGGCGCATCAGCCTCGACAATGGCAGCGCGCAGATCCACTGGCCCGGCGTCGGCGCCGAGCCGGTTTATGCCCGTGTCGACGCGGCGCTCACCAAGGCGGTGGAAGCGGTCGGCGCGCGCTACATCAAGAGCCCGCTGGCGGCGACCAACATGGGCACCAAGCCCGCGACGGCGCATCCGCTTGGCGGCTGCGGCATGGGGCAGGATGCGGGCGAGGGCGTGGTCAACCACAAATGCCAGGTGTTCGACGGCAAAGGCCAGGAAAGCACCCATTCCGGCCTTTATGTCTGCGACGGCTCGGTGATTCCGCGCTCGATCGGGGTCAATCCGCTGCTCACCATCACCGCCCTTGCCGAGCGGGCCATGGTGCATCTTGCCCGCGACCACAATCTGGGGTTCGATGCTAATCCGCGCGTCCGCCGGGAGGCGGACCGGGCACTGACATGAGGGTCGCCTGACGATGGCACGCGGCTGGCTCAAAGGTCTTGGGATTGCAGCTTCAGGCGTCGCGCTTCTTCCGCTGGCCGGCGGGTTGCTCTATGCCGCCACACGGGCCGCGCCCTGCGACCGGACCGAGCTCACCGCATCGATCGGCTCGAACGTGGCCGCCGCGCCGCGATCGGAGGCTCTCGACCGTCTCACCATCGTGCTCGTCGGCGACACGGGCTTCAATCCGACCGATGCCAAAGTCGACCCCAGGGGCGTGCAGCAGGGGCGCAAGGTGGTGAGCTTCAGCGATACGCTTGCCGGCGTGTCGCACGACATCGACGGCGATCTCGCCTTCCTCAATCTCGAGACCGTGGTCACCGACCGCAACGACCTCGCCGCGGAAGGCAAGGGAGCGGGCGCGTTTCATTTCAGGAGCCACCCTGCCGCGCTGAAGGCTCTGATCGACGCGGGCTTCAATCTCTTCTCGCTCGCCAACAATCATTCCTACGACTACGGCGCGCAAGGGATCGAGGAGACGCTCTATCATGTCGCCGTGGCGAACGCCGAGCGCGCCATCGCCTATGCCGGCATCGGCGGCAATTTCGACGAAGCGATCCGCCCGGCCTGCCTCGATCTCGACGGCACGCGCATTGCCTTCTCCGCGAGTGGCATCGTCACCGGCGACAAACCGCAATATCGCGCCGGACCCAACAAGCCTGGACAGGCGTCCTACCGCGACCGGCCCGATTTCGAGGCGACGGTCGACAAGCTGGTCGCCATGCCGGCCGATTACCGCATCCTCTCCATCCATTACGGGCTCGTGGTGCCCGACGAGCGGCAACTCGCCGATTGGCGCGGGCTCGCCGCGGAGCAGAAGAATATCGATCTCATCCTCGGCCACCATCCGCATGTCGTCCAAGGCGTGGAGCTGAACGGCAAGTCGCTGATCTTCTACGGGCTCGGCAATTTCCTGCATCCCGGCACCGCGGAGATGACCCGGTTCGGCATCTGCCGCGATTATGGGCTGATGGCGAAAGTTCATCTCGCGCGCCTCGACGGCGCTTGGCGGGTCGAAGCCATCGAGGCGATCCCGCTCACCAATACGCAAACCAAGCCCGAGCGCTTCGCGGCGGCCGAGGGGACGAAGCGGATCTATGCGCTCAATCACCTCGCGGCCGGGCTCGACGACGGCAAGACTGCGAAGGGCGTGCGCTTCACCCCCAAGCCTGACGGTTCCGGTCTCTATTGCGCGGACGGCGCCGCCGATCTCGGCGGGACGCTCGGGACGCTGTGCCAAGGCTGGCAGCAAGCGGGCGAGCCCGACAAGCCGCTCGCCACCAAGATCGCCGCGGCTTGCGAGGACAAGCCCTTCTATGGCAAACCCTCGATCGCCAAGCGCCGCGCGCCCTCGCAGCGGCGCGGGCCGGCCCAGCCCTTCCCCTTCGGCGGGCCCTTCTAGCGCTGCTGCCGGGTATGATGGGTGGGAGGAGTCTTAGCCGCGCAACTCGCCGCCGGTGGCTTTTTGCACGGCGGCGACGATCTTGGCCGCCACCGCCTCGATCTCGGCATCGGTCAGCGTCTTATCGCGCGGCTGGAGCGTCACCTCGATGGCGAGCGACTTCTTGCCCTCGGGAACGCCTTGGCCGGTGAATACGTCGAACACGCGGACCTCGGAGATCAGCACGCGATCGGCGCCGAGCGCGGCGCGCAGCACCTCGCCCGCTTCAATGTCGCTGCCGAGCAGAAAGGCAAAATCGCGCCTGACCGGCTGAAGGTCGGAAGCCTCCAGCGCCTTGCCGGCGCCTTTGCGCTTTGAAGGGGGAATGGCGTCCAAATAAAGCTCGAAGCCGGTGATTGGCGGGTCGATGCGGAGCTTCTCGAGCAGCTCGGGATGGAACTCGCCGAAAGCCCCGAGCAGCGTCTTCGGCCCAAGCTTGAGCGTGCCCGAGCGGCCCGGATGGAACCACGACGGCGCCTCGCGGGTCACCGTCAGGCTCGCCTGGTCGATACCGAGCGCCGCGAGAGCGGCGACCGCATCGGCCTTGGCGGCGAAAACGTCAGCTTCAGGGGCTTCGCCGGACCAATATCGACCCGAGCCTCCGAGCGCCGAGCGGCCGAAGCGAACGCCGGCCGCCGCCGTAAACTGATCCTCGGGACGGGCGCCCCGATAGGCTTGACCGAGCTCGAACAAGGCGCCGTCGGCAAAGCCTCTGTCGCGGTTTCGCTGCGCGGCGGTGATCAGCCCCGGCAGGAGCGAGGGGCGCATCTGCGCCAGCTCTGTGGAGATCGGGTCGCTCAAAGTTAGCTCGGGCTGGCCGCCGCCGAACAGTTTAGCCTCTTCGGGCGGGATGAACGACCAGGTCACAGCCTCGACCAGCCCGCGCGCGGCGAGCACGCGCCGCGTCAGCCTCTGCCGCTTCTGCGCCTCGGTGAGAACGGGCCGCGCCACGCCCGCGTCGCGCTGCATCGGGGTCGCGGGAACATTGTCGACGCCGGTAAGCCGGACCACCTCCTCGACGAGATCGACGGGCGCGGCGATGTCGGGGCGCCAGGAAGGCGGCGCGGCCTTGAGGTGTTTGCCTTTGCCATCGAGCGAAACACCGAGCGCTGCGAGCAGCCGCTTGATCTCGCGGTTGTCGAGCGTTAGCCCGCTCAGGCGCTGGACCAGGCCGAGATCGAATTTGAAGGGCCGGTTGGGCTTGGGCGGCTTGCCGGCGACCGTGATCTTGCTCGCGGCCCCGCCGCAAAGCTCAAGCACCAGCTCAGAGGCAAGCTCCAAGCCCGGCACCACGAAATCGGGATCGACGCCGCGCTCGAAGCGGTAGCGCGCGTCAGACTGGATACCGAGCTTACGCCCCGTGCGCGCCGTGCGCTTCGGATCGAAATAGGCCGACTCGATGAAGACGTTGACGGTGGCTTCGGTGACGCCGCTCTCCTCGCCACCCATCACCCCGCCAAGCCCGAGCACGGCGCGGTCGTCGGCGATGACGCACATGTCGCCGTCCACCGCGTAGCTCTTGCCGTCGAGCGCGAGGAATGCCTCGCCCGCTTTGCCCAACCGGGCGCGGATGGCGCCGGTGAGCTTGTCGGCGTCATAGACATGCAGCGGACGGCCGCGGTCGTAGGAGATGTAATTGGTGATATCCACCAGCGCGTTGATGGGCCTCAAGCCCACCGCCTTCAGCCGCTTTTGCAGCCAGTCGGGGGAGGGCCCGTTCTTGACGCCGCGCACCAGGCGCCCGGCGAAGACAGGGCAGGCATCGGCGCTGGCCTGGTCGAACTCAAGCGCGATCGGGATGGAATTGGGAAAGTCGCCCTTGACCGGCTTGACCGCATCCTTCTTCAACGCGCCGATTCCTGCTGCGGCAAGATCGCGCGCGATGCCGCGCACGCCGAGACAATCGGGACGGTTCGGCGTGATGGCGACTTCGATCACCGCATCGTCGAGGCCGA
>JALHTP010000277.1 GCA_022865725.1 Methyloceanibacter sp.
CCATGCGGGCCGCGACATTGACCGTGTCGCCCCAGATATCGAACTGATAGCGCTCCTGCCCGACGACGCCGGCAACGACGGGGCCGGCATGAACGCCGACCCTCACCTCCCAGTCGAGACGGGCATCGATCAGGGTCGAGGTCATCTCCAGCCCGCAGCGAACGGCGGACCCCACCGGGTCCTTGATCTCTTGAAGCAGTCCGGCAGCCGCCATGAAGCCGTCGCCGATCGTCTTGATCTTTTCCAGCCCGTGCTTGGCGGTGATGCGCTCGAAGATGACGAACAGCGCGTCGAGCCGCGACACCACGTCCTCGGGCTCATGCTTGTCGCAATAGGCGGTGAAGTTGGTCACGTCGCAGAAGAGGACCGCGACGTTCTCGTAGCGCCGCGGGATCACGGTGCCGATGCTGCGGATCTCGTCGGCGGCCTTTTTCGGCAGAAGCGCGTGGAGCAGCTGGTCGGCCTGGTTGCGCGCGTCCTGGGCTTCGATGAGCGCTTCCTGCAACGCGAGCTGCGTCTTCACCCGGGCAAGGACGATCGGACTTGAGAACGGCTTGTGGATGTAGTCGACGGCGCCGACCTCGAAGCCTTTTTCCTCGTCCACTTCCTCGGTCTTGGCCGTCAAGAAGATGATCGGGATGTCGCGCGTGGCGGCATTGTCCTTGAGCCTGCGGCAAACCTCATAGCCATCCATCCCGGGCATCATCACGTCGAGCAGGATGAGATCGGGTTTCTCGGCGGCGGTGGCGATTGCCAGGGCCTTCTCGCCGTTGGTGGCGACTTTGGTCTTGTACAAATCCCTCAGCACGCCCGAGACGACCGCGACGTTGGTCGGCGTATCGTCGACAATCAATACGAGCTTCCTGTCGGGGCCCGACATCATTTGCCTTCGAGGTTGAGGGAAAGGCGGGAGGCGATGCCCGAGAGACACTTCAGCGCGGCCTCGAAATCGAAATTGCCGACGCGGTCGCCGAGCGTCTTGATCTCGGCGGGCGTCAGTACGCCCGCAAGCAGCGGCCTGGTATCGACGATGAATTCGGCGGCTTCGCCGTCGTCGGTTTCAAGCAGCCGCTTCAACTGGGCTAGAGGCTCCTTGACGCTCGCGGGATCGCCTCGGTCCGTTCCGGCGCCGTTGCCCGCGGTCTCTCCCGGGAGAGCGGCGCGAAGGTCGGCAAGTACCGCGTCGAGGGCAAGCGAAAGAAAGCGGATGGCGTCGTCCACCCCGCGCCCGCTCTTGATCGCGGTCTCGGCCCTGGCCGCCGCCTCCGACAGCGAATTGGCGCCGAGAGTGCCGGCGGCGCCCTTCAAGGAATGGGCGGCGCGTTCTGCGGTGGCGGTGTCGCCGGCGGAGAGGGCGCCCGTCATGGCGGCGATGGCAGGGGCCTGCTGCTCGGCGAATTTGCGCAACAAAGCCTCGTAGCGCTGGCGATTGCCGCCTGTCCGCTTCAGGCCCGCGCGCACGTCGATCCCGGCAATGACAAGCTCGGCCGCGGTCGCGTGGCTGTCAGAAGTGTGCGTTGCGGCGCCTCGCGCCGCCTTGCCGTCGCCGTCGGCGCGCCGGATCCATCTGAGCAGCACGCCGAACAGCTGGTCGGGATCGATGGGCTTGGCGATGTGATCGTTCATGCCCGCATCGAGGCACAAGATCCGGTCGGACGCCATCGCGTTGGCGGTCATGGCGATGATGGGCAAGGTCTTGAAGCGCGGATTGGACCTGATGATGCGCGTGGCCTCGATGCCGTCCATGACCGGCATCTGCATGTCCATCAGCACGGCATCGTAGTCGTTGTCGCGGATCATGCCGAGCGCGACCTCGCCGTTCTCCGCCAGGTCGACGAAGGCTTCGGCATCTTCGAGCTGGCCGATGGCGACTTCCTGGTTGATCTCGTTGTCCTCCACGAGCAGGATTCGCGCGCCGCGCATCCGGTCGATGTCGAAAGACGGGCCGGCCTGCACGGTCTCCGTCCGCTCGCCGTCGGCGCCCAAGGCAACGACGGCCGTGTCGAAGAGGATCGACGAGGTGACCGGCTTGATGAGGACGTTCTCGAAGCCGCTCTCCTCGGCCTGTTTCAACACCTCCTCGCGGCCATAGGCGGTCACCATCACGAGGTGAGGCGGGGAGGGGAGATTGGGCAAGGCAAGAATTTGCTTGCCGGTCTCGATGCCGTTGAGGCCGGGCATCTGCCAGTCGATGAAGGCAATCTCGTAACGTTCGCCGGCGCTGGAGGCCTGGCGCACCATTCCGATCGCCTCCTCGCCAGACGCCGCCTCGTCGGCGACGAGAGTCATGTTGGTCAGCATGCCCGCCAACACGGCGCGCGCATGCGGATTGTCGTCGATGATGAGCACGCGCCGGCCGCGCAGGTCGGACTGAAGGAGACGCGGGCGCTGCGTCGCGGTGCCCTTGCCGAGGCGTGCGGTGAAGCGGAACGTGCTTCCTTTGCCGGGCTCGCTCTTGACGGAGACATGGCCGCCCATCAGCTCGGTCAGCTGCTTCGAGATGGCCAAGCCAAGGCCGGTGCCGCCATATTTGCGCGTGGTGGAGGCGTCGGCCTGCTCGAAGGCCTGGAACAGGCGCTCGATCTGCGTCTCGGTCATGCCGATGCCGGTGTCGCTCACCGAAAACTCGACGAGCTGGCTGTCGGCATTGTCCTCCAGCGCGCGCACCTCCACGGCGACCTCGCCCGTCTCGGTGAACTTGACGGCGTTGTTGCAGAAATTGATCAGGATCTGTCCGAGCCGCAACGGGTCGCCCCGGAAATGGGTCGAGACCGTGGGCTCGACCTCGAAGATCAGCTCGAGCCCTTTGGCCGAGGCCTTCTCCGACATCAGGTTCGCGACATTCTCCAGCACCCTGTCGAGATCGAAGTCGATATTCTCGATCGACAGCTTGCCCGCCTCGATCTTCGAGAAATCGAGGATGTCGTTGATGATGCCGAGCAGATGCTGGCCGGAGCTCTTGATCTTCTGCACGTAGTCGCGCTGGCGTGGGGTGAGATCTGTCTTCAGCGCGAGGTGGGAGAGGCCGATGACGGCGTTCATCGGGGTTCGGATTTCGTGGCTCATATTGGCGAGGAAGATGCTCTTGGCTTCGCTGGCTTCGAGCGCCGCGTCGGTGGCCTTCTCAAGCTCGAACTTGGCCACCTCGGCGGCCTGCTCCGCCGCCTTGCGCTGATCGATGTCGCTCCACGAGCCGACCACCTCGACCGGCTCCCCCGCTTTGTCGCGAATAAGATGCTGCTCGTCGCTCACCCAGCAATAGGAACCGTCCTTCTTGCGGAAGCGATATTCGGCAAGATGCTCGTCCAACCTGAATAGGTCGGCCTGCTTCGCCTCGACCTCGACAAGGTCGTCGGGATGTACATGCCCGCGCCAAAAATCCGCATCCTTGAGATATTCGTCGGGATGGTATCCCAGCATCGCGTGGATGCTGGCGCTGACGAAGTTGGGCGCAAAATCGCCGCTCGCGGCGAAACTATAGACCACGACCGGGGCGGCACGGAGCAACAGATCGAGCCGCTCACGGGCGTTCTCGCGCGCTTCCTCGGCCTCCTTGCGTTCGGTGACGTCGGTCCACGAGCCGACGATCTCGACGAGCTCCCCCTTGGCGTTCCGCACCACATGCTGCTCGTCATTCACCCAGAAATAGGTGCCGTCCGGGCGGCGGATGCGATATTCGAGCGAGCGCTTGTCGCTCTCGAACATCCTATCGACCCAAGCATTGATGCGCGGGACATCGTCTGGGTGAACGCGATCCCGCCAGAGATAGGGATTGTCGAGATATTCCCGCGGGGTGCAACCAAACAGCCGGGTGACGCTCTGGCTCACGAAAGTTGGCTCGTAATTGCCGCTGGCCAGCCGGCAGTAGATCACCGCAGGGGAGGCGTCGAGCAGCCGGGTCAAATGCAAATGCGCGGATTCCTGCACCTCGGCGATGCGCTGGAGTTCCCGCTTCTCCTGCTCGCGAGCGGCTTCATAGAGAGTCTGCTCGATGAGGTCGGCTATGGCGCGAGCATCGATTTGGCCGGACGGTGCGGACAGAATCCGCAGCAGGGCAGCGGTCGCAATCTCTGCTTGCTCCCTAAATTTCCTCACGGCCGTTACCCTCTAGACCCGCCAATTTCGGCTGCCCGCGCCGGATATTAGACTGCCACCGGCGATGGGG
>JALHTP010000278.1 GCA_022865725.1 Methyloceanibacter sp.
ATCAGCGCCTGCGGCGCATCGGGTTCGACCGCAAGCGCCGGCAAGCCTGCTGGGGCCGTCAGAAGCAAGATCAACGCAATACGAGAAATGGCCCTCATGATGTGCTCCCTCAAGCCGAATCGGCCGCGATTCAGCAGGGCCAGGACCCCAGCGTTCAGCCTCCGCCCTTGGCCATGCTACGGCAGTCTTAAACGTCCCCAACCCTTGCTTTGCGCTTGGGTGTGGCATTCCGCCAAACCCATTGCGATGCAGCTAGTTGATTCTCGCCTCGAGCCCGATCTCGCGCATCTTACGGTAGAGTGTCGACCGGCCGATCCCGAGTCGGCGGGCGATTTCCGTCATCCTCCCCCGGTAGCGGCCGAAGGCGAGCCTGATCATGTCGGCCTCAACGGCTTCCAGCGAGCGGATGTCGCCGCTATCGCTCAAGGCCGGGATGCCGATGGCGTCCTTGCCGTTGGCCTGCGGCACGTGGATGGTGGCGGGCGTGTTCGCGGATTCGCCCAGCATGACCGGCCCTTCGATACGCGGGACCGGATCTTTCGGTGCGGGCGCAGGCGGCACCGTCACGGCATAGCCTTCCACATGGGCGGCAATCTGCGGAAATTCCTCTACCGTGAGCATCGGCGTGTCGGCCAGCACCACGGCGCGGAACACGGCGTTCTCGAGTTGCCGTATATTGCCGGGCCAGGTGTAGCGGCCGAGCATGGCGATCGCTTCGGCGCCGATGCCGTC
Source organism: Methyloceanibacter sp. (assembly GCA_022865725.1). GTDB lineage: Bacteria > Pseudomonadota > Alphaproteobacteria > Rhizobiales > Methyloligellaceae > Methyloceanibacter. The sequence continues at coordinate 733 of JALHTP010000278.1, forward strand.
GATGCGCTTGCCTTCCTCGGCGGCGAATCTCGCGATGAAGTGGCGGACGAGCTCGGGCACGTCCTCGAGCCGCTCCCGGAGAGGGGGCACCCAGATGGGGAAGACGTTCAGCCGGTAATAGAGATCCTCGCGGAAGCGGCCTTCGTTGACGAGGCTGATCAGGTTCTGGTTGGTCGCCGAGATCAGCCGGAAATCCACTTTGATCTTGTGTTTCGAGCCGACGGGATCGACCTCGCCATCTTGCAGGGCGCGCAACAGCTTCACCTGGGCGTCGAGCGGCAGCTCGCCGATCTCGTCGAGGAACAGCGTGCCCTGATCGGCCTCGAGGAACTTGCCGGTGCGCCTCTCCGACGCGCCGGTGAAGGAACCCTTCTCGTGGCCGAAAAGGATGCTCTCCACGAGATTCTCGGGGATGGCGCCGCAATTGACGGTGACGAAGGGCTTGGATTTGCGGGTGCTTTCGCCCTGGATGGCGCGGGCGATCAGCTCCTTGCCGACGCCCGATTCGCCCTCGATCAGGACGGGAATGGTGGAGTTGGCGGCCCGGTGCCCCAGCGTGAGGACCCGTTGCATGGCCTCGCTGCTGGCGATCAGGTCGGCAAAGCCGAGCTCCCCTCGCGCGGAGGCCTTGATGCGGACAAGCTCGTCGGCCAGCGCCTCGATCTTGAGCGCATTCTTGATGGAGACTTCGAGCCGCTCAGGGCTCACCGGCTTGACCACGAAGTCGACGGCGCCGGCGCGCATCGCCGTGATGGCCGCATCGATGCTGCCATGGGCCGTCTGCACGATGGCAGGCGGCTTCTTCGGCAAAGACCGCATGGCGGAAAGAACCGCCAAGCCATCGGTGCCCGGCATGACGAGGTCGAGCAGCACAAGGCAAATATCTCCAGTGGTGTCGGCCTTGAGCGCGGCAAGCGCCTTGTCGCCACTGTCGGCCGTGGCGACGCTATAGCCGAACCGCTTGATGGTCTCTTCGAGAATACGACGTTGAGCAGGGTCGTCGTCGACGACCAGAACGCGTTTGGGCATGACGCAAGGACTCGCTACGTTACGCAAAAAGCTACACGGGGGAGGACAGCGCGACCTGGCCATGCACGCGGCCAAGGCAGGCTGCTCCTGTGCCAAAATTGTGCACTGGAAGGGTAAATATCCTCTTTATCGAAGTTCGATTTTGGTGAGGTAGGGCTTCGCGGTCCTCCAAAAGGACGTAAAACAGGTGGTCTATGGCCCTTGCGGGCGCGCGCGTGCCCACCCACACTAGAGAGCGACTCACCCGCTTCATCCGCTAACGAGGTTCAAGCAATCGATGCTGCCCAAACTGCGCAACTGGTCCGAGCACCCTCTTTACGCCGCGATTGCCTCAGCCAAGGGCAAGGCGAAACCCGGCGCGGCTGCCGAGCCGGGAGGGAAGGCGAAGCTCGGGAGCTTGCCCGAATGGAACCTCACCGATCTCTACCAAGGGCCAGAGTCGCCGAAGCTCAAGGCCGACCTTGAAACCTCCGAGCGCGCGGCCGACGCCATGCAGGAGCGCTATGCCGGCAAGCTCGCCGCCCTGCTCGACGGCGGCAAGGGCGGGGCGTCGCTCGCCCAAGCCGTGCGCGAGTTCGAGGCGCTGAACGATATGCTCGGCCGCATCGTCTCCTATGCGAGCCTGCTTTACGCCGCCGACACCTCCGACCCTAAGCGGCAGAAATTCTTCGGCGACATCCAGGAGAAGATTACCGCCATCTCCTCCAAGCTCCTGTTCTTCCCGCTCGAGCTCAACCGGCTCGACGACGCGATGCTCGAGACCGCGATCGCCAATTCCAAGCTTAGCCACTACCGGCCCTGGCTCGAGGATCTGCGCAAAGAGAAGCCCTATCAGCTCGAGGACAAGCTCGAGCAGCTGTTCCACGAAAAGGCGGTGACGGCACGCGGCGCCTGGGACCGGCTGTTCAACGAGACGATGACGGCGCTCCGGTTCGAGGTCGACGGAGAGAAGCTCAGCCTGGAGCCGACGCTGAACCGCCTGCTCGATCAGGACGGCGACAAGCGCCGCCGCGCCTCGGAGGCCTTGGCGAAAGTCTTCAAGGAGAATGTGCGGCTCTTCACGCTCATCACCAACACGCTCTCCAAGGACAAGGAGATTTCCGACCGCTGGCGGGGCTTTGTCGACGTCGCCGATTCCCGCCACCTCGCCAACAGGGTCGAGAAAGAGGTGGTCGATGCGCTCGTGGCCGCCGTGCGCGAGGCTTATCCTCGCATCTCACACCGCTATTACGCCATGAAGGCGAGGTGGCTCGGTAAGACGAAGCTCGAGCATTGGGACCGCAACGCGCCTCTGCCGGAGGAGCCCAAGCAGGTGATCGGCTGGGACGACGCGCGCCAGACCGTGCTTACCGCTTACGGCGATTTCTCACCGCGCATGGCCGACATCGCCGGCGAGTTCTTCGCCAAGGGCTGGATCGATGCGCCGGTGCGGGAAGGGAAGTCGCCGGGCGCCTTCTCCCATCCGACGGTGCCGAGCGCGCACCCCTATATCCTGCTCAACTATCAGGGCAAGCCGCGCGACGTGATGACGCTGGCGCACGAGCTCGGCCATGGCGTGCATCAGGTACTCGCCAATGTACAAGGCCCGCTGATGGCGCCGACGCCGCTCACGCTCGCCGAGACCGCGAGCGTGTTCGGCGAGATGCTCACCTTCCGCGCGCTGCTCGACCAGGCGCCGAGCCCGCGCGAGCGCAGAGCGCTGCTCGCCTCCAAGGTCGAGGACATGATCAACACGGTGGTCAGGCAGATCGCCTTCTACAATTTCGAGCGCCAGGTGCACACCGAGCGGCGCGAGGGCGAGCTGACCAGCGAGAGGCTCGGCGAGATATGGCTCGATGTGCAGCGCGAGAGCTTGGGGCCGGCCATCGAGCTTAGGCCCGGCTACGAGACCTTCTGGTGCTACATCCCGCATTTCATCCACGCGCCGTTCTACGTCTATGCCTATGCCTTCGGCGATTGCCTGGTGAACTCGCTCTATGCCGTCTACGAGAAGGCCGATAAGGGCTTCGCCGAGCGCTATCTCGACATGCTCGCGGCCGGCGGCACCAAGCATCACAAGGAGCTGCTTGCGCCGTTCGGCCTCGATGCCTCCGATCCGAATTTCTGGTCGATGGGGCTCAAGGTGATCGAGGGCATGATCGACGAGCTCGAGACCATGGACAAGAAGGCGATCGCCAAGCGGTAGGGCCGTCGCTAAGCGATGGGGCCGCCGGTCCGTTGTACTTTCTGTATAACTATGTTATACGAAACGTATAACGGAGAATGGCCATGAAAATCGAAGTCAAGAAAATCGGTAATTCCACGGGTGTGATCCTGCCCAAGGAGCTGTTGGCCAGGCTACAGCTCAAGCAGGGCGACTTTCTGTTCGTGACCGAGCTTGCCGATGGGGGGTTGAAGCTTGTTCCGCACGACCCGACCTTCGAGCGCGGCATGGAGATCGCTCGCAAGGCCATGCGGACCTATCGCAACGCACTGCGCGAGCTTGCCAAGTGAGCGAGCCGATTTGGCTCTCGACCGACCTCGTTCTCAGCATCCACGATGAGCAGCTTGGGCAATTTGGCGGTCCTCCGGGCCTTCGCGACCAGGGTTTGCTCGAATCGGCGCTTGGCCGCCCGCTGAACAAATATGCGTATGGCACCGAGGACCTTGCGGCGCTCGCCGCTGCCTACGCCTTCGGCCTTGCGCGGAACCATGCCTTCGTCGATGGAAACAAGCGGATCGCGCTCCTCGCCATGGTGACCTTTCTCGGACTCAACGATATCGAGTTTGTTGTCCCCGAGGCCGATGCCGTCGTTATCATGCTCGCCCTCGCCGCCGGGGAGGTTGACGAGGACGGATTTGCGCGCTGGATTCGCGACAACTGGCCGCAAGGGGAGGGGGGTTCATCGTGACGCAGGTTTCTCTGGTGCCCATTCTGCTCTGGGTCGTGGCGCTTGCCTGCGCGGGCGCTGCGGTGTGGCGCGAGCCGCGACCGGTCCTGCGCGATTTCGTCGTGGACAGGCTGCTGCGCTATCTGTTGTTTTTTCCACTCGGGATCCAGGGCCTGTGGGCCTTTATCGGCCATGTGTTCTTCGCCGAACAGGCGGCGGCCTCGATCGGCTGGGCGAACACTCCATTTCAATATGAAGTAGGCGTGGCAAATCTCGGGCTCGGGCTCGCTTCGCTCTATGCCGCCTTCAGAGGCTTCGAGGCGCGGCTTGCCGTGGCAATCGTCGCTTCCTGCTTTCTGATCGGGGCCGGGATCATCCACATCGTGGATATCGCCGGTCAGGGCAATCTCGCGCCGGGCAATGCAGGGCCGATTCTGTTCACCGACTTTCTCACGCCCATCGCCATCCTCGTGCTGCTCTTCTTCGCCAGCGATCGCTGGAAGCCGAAATCGCCGGCGACACACGCGCTCGAGGCCGAGCTCGAAATCGCCCGCAAGGCGATGCGAAACTATCGCGACGCCTTGAGCGAGCTCGGCAAGGGGTGAGGCCACGGATGTCGCTCCGCTAGTTCGCGGCCGGCCGGGCGAGCGCGATGTCGGCAATGACCGGCCTGTGATCGGAGCCGAGCCGCGGGCCGCCTATCGCTCCGATCTTCGCGAACGCTGGCGAGGCGAACACATTGTCGATGGCGACGAGCGGCACGAACGGATATTTCCGCCAGCGCATCGGCCAGGTGAAGTGGAAATTATTGAATCGGCCGAGCCCTGTTGTGCGGGTGAATTGCTTCAACTGGTCGGTCCACGGCGTCATGTTGAAATCGCCTGCCACGATGAGCGGAAGTTTCCTGGTGAGCACGAACTGGATCAGGCTCGTGACGTCGTGTTCCTGGAGCACGGGATAGAAGGGCCGGGCGAGATGGACGCCAACCAGCTCCACGGCTGTCCCGTTCACGTCGAGCTCGACCCAGCGCGCGAGAAGGCGGATCCATTCGGGATAGCCCGGCCGGTCGACGCGTCCGTCGCCGTTGATGGGGTATTTCGAAAAGATGACGATGCCGAAATCGCCAACGTTGTAGGGATAGCGCGCGTCAAGCCCTCGATGCAGCGGGCCGAGATGGTCCTTGGTCACCTCCTGCAACACGACCACGTCCGCGTCGGTGTCGTTGAGAAATCTGTCGATGCCGTCGATCCGGTAATTGTCGAACCAGACATTGAAGGTCGCGACGCGCAAGAACCGCTTGCTGCCGGGCGTCGCCTCGGCGGCGGCGCCCTGCAAACCGGCAAAGATCAGCCCGATATTGATCGCCGCCAGGAGCCCGGCCAGCGCGATCGCGCGCCAGTCCCGCGTGAGGAGCGCAAGCAGGAACAGCACAAGGCTGCCCGCCGCCAAGGCGGGAAGGCCGTTGTTGAAGATGTCGAGAGCGGGCCACCACTCGGCGAGCCACCCAAGCCCAGTCAGGACGGCGCCCAAAGCTAGGCCCACAGCTAACAGCATTTTTAGCCAAGCGATCATTGATGCGTTCGCCTTTGTCGTTGGTGGCCACCCGCGACGCCCGGGCGCGAGCGGCATATCAGAGTCCGGGTCCCTATATGAGGGGAGACGTTAGCCGTGCGTGAAGTCCGCGAAAGTCCCTGATGAACGACCGCCCCTCCGACACAGAGAAGAACCGGCTGAGCGCCCGCGCGCTCCGCTATGGCAAAGTCGGCGCCAATGTCGGCGGCGTCGCGGCCCGCATCGCCGGAAGGCGTCTGTTCGGGCTCGAGGCCGAGCCCGGCAAGGATGCCGCCTCGCTCGCTGCCGCGCTGGGCGGGCTGAAAGGCCCGATCATGAAGGTGGCGCAGCTGCTCGCCACCATCCCCGAGGCGCTTCCGGCCGAATATGCCGCGGAGCTCGGCCAGCTCCAGAGCCAGGCTCCCCCCCTGGGATGGCCCTTCGTGCGGCGGCGCATGGCGGCAGAGCTCGGGCCCGACTGGGAGAGGAAATTCGCGACATTCGCGCATGAGGCCGCGGCGTCGGCCTCGCTCGGCCAGGTGCATCGCGCGCGCTCCCATGACGGGCGATCGCTCGCCGCCAAGCTGCAATATCCGGACATGCAGTCCGCCGTCGAAGCCGACCTCGCCCAGCTTGGCGTGCTGTTCTCGATCCATCGCCGCATGAGCCCTGCGATCGAGACCTCGGAGATGCTGAAGGAGATTTCGGCAAGATTGCGCGAGGAGCTCGATTACGATCTCGAAGCCCGCCACACGCGGCTCTACGGTGCCATCTTCAAGGATGATCCGCTCATCCGCGTGCCCGAGATCGTGCCCGAGCTTTCCACCAAGCGGCTCCTCACCATGACCTGGCTGGAGGGCCAGAGACTCCTCGATTACACAAGCCGGCCGCTCGAACAGCGCAACCAGATCGCGCGCGCGATGTTTCGCGCCTGGTGGTACCCGTTCAGCCAATTCGGGGTGATCCACGGCGATCCGCATCTCGGCAATTACACCGTGTTCGAGGACGGCGAGGGCAGGGCGGCCGGGATCAATCTGCTAGACTATGGCTGCATGCGCCGCTTCGCGCCGAAATTCATCCAAGGGGTGATCGATCTCTATCACGGGCTGCTGAGGGGTGACCGCGCGCTGGTCGTCCACGCTTACGACACCTGGGGCTTTGGCGGCCTTTCCAACGAGCTGATCGACATCCTCAATATCTGGGCGACGTTCATCTACGGCCCCATGCTCGACGATCGGGTCCGCACCATCGCCGATCATGTGAGCCCGGGCATGTACGGACGGCTGGAGGCCTTCAAGGTGCATCAGGGCTTGCAGGAGAAGGGGCCGGTCAAGGTGCCGCGCGAATTCGTGTTCATGGACCGGGCGGCGATCGGACTTGGCGGGGTGTTCCTGCATCTCAATGCCGAGCTCAATTACCACCGCCTGTTCGAGGACACGATCGCCGGCGCCGATCTCGCCGACGTGGCGGCGCGCCAGCGCGAGGCCTTCGCGCAAGCCGGAGTGCCTCTGCCTGAAAGCTCGTAGGTCGGGCAAGCCTCGCCCGAACTTCCCCTCTCGCCTTGTGGGAGAGGGTGAGGGGTGTTTCATTTGCGACGCGGCATGGCCGCTTACCCCTCACCGCGCTCGCAAGGCGAGCGCGTGCTCTCCCGCAAGGGGAGAGCGGGAGTTTGTTGCGTGCATGGTCACTAGACGTGCGGGCTCCTTTCCGCGACGTGGGCAAGCGTCCGGGGTTTGAGCAACTCGCCCCTCGCATGAGGGGATGGCGCGCCGAAAGACGCAAACCTATGGTGTCGCGATCCTTGCGGGGATCGCGCGGGTGCCTTCCGGCGCGCCATAGCGGCGATTTGACGACGCCGGGCCGCGCTTTCGCCGTAAGTGTCCCGCTGGCCCGTCTCTTCTTTTTATTCTGATCCTCTCTCCGCGAGAGAGCGACGGATCGCGTTTGAAATAGACCCTACGGTCGTCAGCCAGCTCCTGGCAGGGCCTCGTAAGGGACCCGGGCGGAGCTCCGGCGCCGCCCGAGTGCCGATCTTGCGAAATCGACCCGCGGGCACCGCACCCCGTCCCGCCTCACGACGCCTCATGAAACGCCCCTCAGAGGACGAGGTGGGAGCAGGATAATGCCGGTTTGGCGCGCGGGGATAAGTTTGAACAAACTAACCTTGTCATCGCCCGGCTTGACCGGGCGATCCAGTAAACGCCGTCCTCATTTTGCTCGCAACGGTGAGGGGTTACTGGATTCCCGCTTTCGCGGGAATGACAGACCGGGAGGGCTTGACTGGGCAGTCCCGTAACGCTGAGACTCTGCGAGTGAAGGAACGCGTCTATTACGTCTACATGCTCGCGAGCCGCATTGGTGGCACGCTTTACATCGGCGTCACGGGCGACCTCGTCCGACGCGTCTACCAGCACCGAGAGAAGCTCGTGAAGGGCTTCACCCAGAAATATGGTGTCTCACGTCTCGTTTATTTCGAAGGATTCGGTGACGTGGGTGCAGCGATCCAGCGCGAAAAGCAACTGAAGAAGTGGAATCGTGCATGGAAAATTCGGCTCATCGAAGAGACAAATCCGAACTGGGACGACCTCTTTCTCTCAATCGCCACACCCTAGAGTTACTGGATGCCCGCCTGCGCGGGCATGACAATCGCCGTTGATTAGGACTTGCGCAACGACACGATCGCCAGGCGCCCGTCGGTGTGCCAGGGATCGCCGCCGCCGTTGCAGCCCTCACAATGAGAGTGGAAGCCGTCCTTCCATTCGACCGACTGCACCACGCCGGCCTGCTGCAACTCGTTCACCAGGCGGTCGCGCTCGGCATCGACATCGGGCGCGATGTGATGGGTGACCTGTCCGGTCGTGCGGCTGAGGCCCACGCGCCGATCGAACGTCACGGCGCCGAACCAACCGGGCCGGCTGTCATACTGCTGGTCCGACTGCCAGAGGCGGACATGGTGGCGCTGGCCTGGCCCCCCCGGCATCGGCTGCTCGAAGGCCAAATCCTGCTTGCGGCCAAACAAAAAGAGGTTGCTGACCGGCGCGTCGTCGTCGGGGCGGCGAAAAACGGTGTCGGCTGCGATGCGCACGCTGCTCGCAAGCGTGATCGGGTCGGCGGGAAACCAGCCGGCAGCGGTCAAGCCGCGCACGATCTCGGCCGCGCTTCCGACCAGGGCGATGTTGATCGGATCGCCAGGGTGACCGTCGCCTGTCAGCGTGACCCGAGCCGATTGCGCAAGAAACGGGTGACGCCGGAAATAGAGCAGCCATAGCCGGGGCACGATCAGATAGGCCGCCACGGCCCATGCGAGGGTGACCAACAGCAGCGTTTTGGTATCAAGCAAATGCGCCACGAGTCATCCTCACGCCGGCTTGGGCGAGGCGGGCTTCGGCGAGGCGGGCTTGGGTGCGGCGGTGGCGGCGGCGTGCTTCTTCTCGGAAAATCTCACCGCGTAGATCGACAGCTCGTAGAGCAGCACCGTCGGCAGCGCCAGCGCGATCTGGCTGATCGGGTCCGGCGGGGTCAGCACGGCCGCGACGACGAACACGCCGAGAATGGCGTGGCGGCGATAGCGCCTCAGCCCGTCAGCGGTGATGAGACCGGCGCGGCCGAGCAGCGTGATCAGCACAGGCAGCTGGAAGCAAATGCCGAAGCCGAGGATCAGCGCCATGATCAGCGAGAGATACTCGCTCACCTTCGCCGTCAGATGGATCTGCACCTGCGCGTCGCCCGTCTGCTGCATCGACAGGAAGAACTTCATGGCGAGCGGCATCGCCACGAAATAGACGAGCGCCGCGCCCATCAGGAACAGGATCGGCGTGGCGATGAGGAACGGCAAAAAGGCCTGGCGCTCCCGGCGATAGAGCCCCGGCGCCACGAACATGTAGATCTGGGAGGCAATCACCGGAAAGGCGATGAAGATGGCGCCGAACACGGCGAGCTTGACCTGGGTGAAGAAGAATTCCTGCGGCGCCGTGTAGATCATCTCGATCGGCGCATCGGTGCCGGCCGCGAGCCGGTACGGCCAAAGCAGGATGTTGTAGATGGGCTTGGCGAACCAGAAGCAGACTATGAAGGCCACGAGCACCGCGAGCAGCGACCAGATCAGCCGGCGCCTGAGCTCGACAAGATGCTCCATCAGCGGGGCCTTGCTCGACTCGATGTCCTCGTGCGTCATGAGCCGGACTCCGCGGGCGGCTTGCCGCCTGAGGTCTTGCCTCCTGAGGTCTTGGAGGACGATTTCGCAGGCGACTTGCCAGTCGACTTGCCAGACGACTTGCCAGACGACTTGGGCTTCGACGCGGCGCTCTTCCGCGCCGGCTTTGGCTTGGTCTCAGCCTTGGCCTCGGCCTTGGTCTCAACCTTGGCCTTGGGCGCGATCTCGGACTTAACCTCGGCCTTGGCCTCAGCCAATTGCACGGCAGGCGGAGCCACCGGGTTCGGCAGCATCATCGGCCTGTCGAGGGTCTCCTTGAGGTCGAGCGAGGCGGCCTGGGTCCGCACGCTCTCGATCGCCTTGGTCACCTCCGCGATCTCGGTGTCGCACATGGCTTCGTTGAACTGATGCTGGAAGTCGGCGGCCGCGCGCCTGAGCTTGCCGGCGTAATGGCCGAAGGTGCCCATGAGTTTCGGCAATTCCTTGGGCCCGACCACGACGATCGCGACCACGAGGATGACGAGAAGCTCCGACCAACCGATGTCGAACATGTTTGCTTTTCAGGGCGAGGATCGCCGGCGGCGCCTGAGCCGGCAAACGCGCAGCCGAGACTAGCCCGATTTCCGGCTGCGCGGGGCCTTCGAGGCGGACTTGGGCGGCTCCTGCCGCTTCTCGACCTTGTGCTCGATGATTTTCGCTTCAGGCTCGACGGCCTCGGGCTTCTCGTCGCCCTCGGCCATTTCCTTCTTGAAGCTCTTGATGCCCTTGGCGAGGTCGCCCATCAGCCCCGAGATCTTGCCCGCGCCGAACAGCAGCACGAACACGAGGAGGATGAGAAGCCAGTGCCACCCGCTGCCTAAACCCATGATATTTCTCCGTGTCCCCAGCGAGCCGACTATCGGCGTGCAATATGGCAGCAAAGGGAGCCTTGTCGCAAGCCGGGTTGCCCGGTGAGTCCCAGCGGTGCGTCATTCCGGCGTAAGCCGGAATCCAGGATAACAGGCACGGAGCTTGGATGCTGGATACCGGCTTGCGCCGGTATGACGGTATTCAAGCGGCCCGGTCCCCGTTGTCGGCCTCGAAAACCAGCACCGCGCCGGTATCGATGCTAACGCCGATCTCCGCCCCCTGCGGCGGCACGTCGCTCTCCCTGACGCGGGCGAGGATCGGCGCGTCGAGCCCCTGCACGGCGATTTCGACCAGGGCCACGTCGCCGAGGAAGCGCGTATCCAGCACCCGCGCCGGCACCCCCTGCCCGGCCGCAACCAGACGCACGCCTCTCTGACGCACGCAGACGATGGCCTCGGACCCGTCGGCAAGGCCGTTCGCGGCAAAGCGTCCGAGCGGGGTCGCGGCGCTGCCCTTGTCGATGCGCGCCTTGAGCTCGTTCAGATCGGAGAAGGTGCGGGCGGCAAGGATGTCCTTCGGCGCGCGGTAGAGATCGAGCGCCCTGCCCGCCTGCACCACGGCGCCTTTGCGCAGCAGCGCCACGCGATCGCCCATGCGCATGGCCTCCTCCGCGTCATGGGTGACGACGATCGAGGTGGCGCGCGTCTCGTGCAGGATGGCAAGCGTCTCCTCGCGCATCTTCTCCCGAAGCCGCGGGTCGAGGCC
>JALHTP010000279.1 GCA_022865725.1 Methyloceanibacter sp.
ACCTGTTTGACGCGTGAAGTCCTGCCTGCGCGGCCGGCCCTTGTTCGTCCGGTGCCCCTCGCGGGACGTCGCCGGCACGAGCCGGTCGATCGACTCCAGCGGATCGCCCTTCTCCGACAGCGCCGCCAGCCGATTGTCCGCATCGAAAAACCCCAGCTGTGCCATCCACACCCCCTGCCGAATCATGACCTCAAGCAGCAGACTCGCACAGGCCAGCGGGACGGCCTATTGTTCGAGGCCCCCTAGAGACAATATCGAAGCAGCATGGGACTAGCCCCGGGCGATGGTCGCGATCGCCACCACGACCTCCTCCTCCACAAGGAGGCCGTCGGCGAGGCGCAAGGTGCGGGCCATGCGGGCGGCGAGGTCGAGATTATGCGTCGCTATCACCGCGGCGACTCCCGACTGCCGCACCAATTTCAGAAGCTGCTCGAACACGCGCTCGGCGGTCGGCGGATCGAGATTGCCGGTGGGCTCGTCGGCGAGCAGCACTTTCGGACCGTTGGCAAGCGCTCGGGCAATCGCTACGCGCTGCTGCTCGCCGCCGGAAAGCTGCGACGGGCGGTGATCCCAGCGCTCTTCCAGGCCGAGGGACGCCAGCAGCTCTTTCGCCCGCGTCTCCGCCTGTCTGCGCGTGAGCCCAAGAATGAGCTGGGGCAGCACGACATTCTCGAGCGCGGAGAACTCCGGCAGAAGATGATGGAACTGATAGACGAACCCCACCTCCATGCGCCGTATGCGGGTCTGCTCCTTGTCGGACAGCGTGACGCAATTGACGCCGTTGATGAACACGGCCCCCCGGTCGGGCCGCTCGAGCAGGCCCGCGACGTGGAGCAGCGTCGACTTGCCCGCGCCCGAAGGCCCGAGCAATGCAACGGCCTCGCCCGGGAAGAAGTCGGCGGAGGCGCCTTTCAACACGTCGATGCGGCGATTGCCTTGGGTATAGGCGCGCTCAAGCCGCTCAAGGCGAAGCACCGGCGCTGGTTTGGGGCTGTCCACCTTCGGCTCTACTCGTAGCGCAAGGCTTCGACCGGATCGAGGCGAGAGGCCCTCCAGGACGGATAGAGCGTGGCGAGGATCGAGAGGATGAGCGCCATGACGACGACCGAGACCGTTTCGCCCCTGTCCATCTCGGCCGGCAGCTGCGTGAGATAATAGAGCTCGGGCGCGAACAGCTCGGTGTCGGTGAGCCAGCCGACGAACTCGCGCAGATGTTCGATATTGGCGCAGACAAGCACTCCGAGCATGAGGCCCGCGAACGTGCCAACGATGCCAATGCTCGCGCCGGTGATGAAGAAGATGCGCATGATGGCGCCGCGCGAGGCGCCCATGGTGCGCAAAATCGCGATGTCGTGGCCCTTGTCCTTCACCAGCATGATCAGGCCGGAAATGATATTGAGGGCCGCGACCAACACGATCAGCGCGAGGATGAGGAACATGACGTTGCGCTCGACCTGGAGCGCGGTGAAGAAGGTCGCGTTCCGCTGCCGCCAGTCGCTGACATAGATGCTCGATCCGCCGGCGGTGACGATCTTCGGCGCGAGCTGGCCCACCTCGTCGGGCGAGTCGAGCACGACTTCCAGCACCGTCACGGTACCGGGCTGGTTGAAATAGAGCTGCGCCTCGTTGAGCGGCATGAAGAGGATGCTGGCGTCATATTCGGACATGCCGATCTCGAAGATCGCCGCCACCGGATAACGCTTCACTCGTGGCGCGGTGCCGAGCGCGGTCGAGGCGCCGCGCGGCGTGAGCAGCGAGACCTGGTCGCCGACCTTCACATTGAGCTCGTTGGCAAGCCGGCTGCCAAGTGCCACTCCGGGCGATGTGTCGAAGCCGTCGAGCGTGCCGAAGCGGATATTGTCGTCGATGGCCTTCAGCTGCTTCAGATCGGCCTCGCGAAGCCCGCGCACCAGAGCGCCGCTCGAGGTGGACGGCGTTGATATCATGACCTGCCCCTCGACCAGGGGAAGCGCCGACTTGACGCCTGGAACAGCGCGGATCCGCGCCGCCACGTCGTCATAGTCGGTGAAATTGGTGAGGCTGTGCACGACGACATGGCCGTTCAGCCCGAGCATCTTGTTGAACAGCTCCTGACGGAAGCCGTTCATCACCGCCATGACGATGATGAGCGTGGCCACTCCGAGCATGATGCCAATGAAGGAGAACCCCGCGATGACCGAGATGAACCCTTCTTTGCGGCGCGCCCGCAAATAGCGGAGCGCCACCATCCATTCGAAGGGCGCGAAAGCCCGCGTGCTTGTCTGTGCGCTCATGCCGCTTCCCTTCATGGCTCGCTCGCCGCCGTGACCAGGCGATTCAATGCGGATTCGAAGGTGAGACTATGGCGGGCCCCGGTGGCCCGCTCCTTCAGCTCGACCTCGCCGGCGGCGATGCTTTTGGGGCCGACGATGATCTGCCAGGGGAGCCCGATCAGGTCCATGGCCGCGAATTTGGCCCCTGCCCTGTCGTCGCGGTCGTCGTAAAGCACGCTCAAGCCGGCGGCTTGAAGCTTGGCAAAGATGTCCTCGCAGGCCCGGTCGGTCCCGGAATCGCCCACTTTGACGTTGATCAGCGCTACGTCGAACGGCGCCACGGATTTCGGCCAGATGATGCCGGCCTCGTCGTGGGAGGCCTCGATGATGGCGCCCACGAGCCGCGACACGCCGACCCCGTAAGAGCCCATCTGCACCGTGACGAGCTCGCCGCCCGGTCCCTGCACCTTGCATCCCATGCTTTCCGAATATTTCGTGCCGAAGAAGAAAATGTGGCCGACCTCGATGCCGCGCGCGGTCAGGCGGTCCGGCGCCGGCACCTCACGGTCGAAGCGGACGGCATCGTGCTTTTCCGAGGTCGCGGCGTATTTGCCGGTGAAGGCATCGACGATCGGGGACAGATCGCTCGCATAGTCGATGTCGGCGCCTGGCGGGTCGAGCTCGATGAGGTCGCGGTGGCAATAGACCTCGCTCTCTCCCGTCTCGGCGAGGATGATGAACTCGTGGCTCAGATTGCCCCCGATCGGGCCCGTCTCCGCCACCATCGGCACCGATTTCAGCCCCATGCGGGCGAATGTGCGCAAATAGGCGACGAACATCTTGTTGTAGGATTTGCGCGCGTCCTCGACGGTCAGATCGAAGGAATAGGAGTCCTTCATCAAGAACTCGCGGCCGCGCATGACGCCGAAGCGCGGCCTGATCTCGTCGCGGAACTTCCACTGGATGTGATAGAGGATGCGCGGCAAATCCTTGTAGGATTTCACCGCGTCGCGGAAGATCGCGGTGATCAGCTCCTCGTTGGTCGGGCCGTACAGCATCTCGCGCTCGTGGCGGTCGGCGATCCTGAGCATCTCCTTGCCGTAGACCTCGTAGCGGCCGCTCTCCTTCCAGATCTCAGCGGGCTGGATCGTGGGCATGAGCAGCTCGAGCGCGCCGGCGCGATCCTGCTCCTCGTGCACGATCTGCTCGATCTTGCTCAAGACCTTGAACCCAAGCGGAAGCCACGAATAGATGCCGGCGCTCGATTGGCGGATCATCCCGGCGCGGAGCATCAGCCGATGCGAGGCGATCTCGGCTTCCTTGGGATCGTCGCGAAGGAGCGGCAGAAAATAGCGGCTGAGGCGCATGGGCAGCTTTTTCGGGCGTTGGGGCGGATGCGGGGGTCGCGCCGCCGTTGGAAACAAGCCATGCCTTCGCGAGGGGCCTTGCTTCCCCCGCGGGTCCCCTTGGCGCGGCTAATAGCTTACTTTCGCGAAGGTAAGCAATGCTGGGAAAGGAAGCGGGCTTCGCCCCACGGCTCGCGCAGCTAAGAGCGCCCTTGAGACATTTCGTGGAGCGCCTCTAGCGTGGGGCAGATCAGGGCCCGCGCAACGGCAGGTAGCGGAGCCTTCTCGGCACGCGCGCCGGCTGACGGAGACTGCCTATTCCGAAGGCAGAACAGGCGCCGCCACGATGCCATGAAAATTCTTTGTTTCGCCCGGTTTGAAGCAAACGCGCTTTGTCAAGACAGGGCGTCAAGTATAAATCTGCGCCAGTCGGCGACAATCATGGTGACAATTTGGCGCTGCCACGCTAGTGTGCTCCGCACAACGTGGAGCGATCGGGACCATAGCGATCTCGGAGTTAAGCGTTAAGATTGGACTAGGTCCAAGTCTTGGGAGGAAGTAACTCCAGGCGCGCCGAACATCGGTGCAGCCGCTCTTAAAGCCAGCAATCTCGATTGTCGAAACCGACGGGCGAGCCTCGCGGGCCGGAGTTCAAGGAGTTCGTGTTACTGAAGCAAGGTCGGTTCGACCTTGCTTTTTTTTTGCCCTAAGCGATCTTGCCCTCAGCGATCTGAATCGCGGGTCGCGGGGCAAATCCCTCACTGCACGCGGTCGTAGCGCGGAAAGAACGGGATCTGGTCGAGCGTGATCACGTGATGCACGACGATCGCGTAGAGCCCGGCGAAGACGATGCTCGAAACCACTGTCGTCGCCACCATTTTCGGCAGCAGGTTCGGCACATGCGGCGCGCTCTCGGCGTTCCCGGGCGTGGTCTTCTCTCCCGCCTCCTCAGAGGTGCGGACGCCGATCGGCAGCATGGCGAAAAGCACGATCCACCAGATGACGAAATAGATGGCGGCGGCGAACGCGAGTGTCATGGCGCTTAAGCCTGCTCGAGCTCGACCAGCGTGCCGCAGAAATCCTTCGGGTGCAGGAACAGCACCGGCTTGCCATGGGCGCCGATCTTGGGCTCGCCTTGGCCCAGCACGCGCGCGCCTTGCGCCACCAGCCGATCGCGCGCCTCTCTGATGTCGGGCACCTCGTAGCAGAGATGATGGATCCCGCCATTCGGATTGCGCTCGAGGAAGGTGGCAATGGGCGACTTGTCGCCGAGCACGCCGAGCAGCTCGATCTTGGTGTTGGGCAGCTCGATGAATACCGTGGTCACGCCATGCTCGGGCTGGTCGACTTCGTCGGAGACATGAGCGCCGAGCGTGTCGCGATAGACCGCGATCGCGGCCTTCAGGTCCGGCACGGCAATGGCGACATGGTTCAAACGGCCGATCATCTCTCTTCTCTCTATTGTCATGCCCGGACTTGATCCGGGCATCCATGCCGTTACGGCTCAGCAATCGGAAAGGCCAGTGGAGTGGATTGCCGGATCAAGCCCGGCAATGACGAGTCTTATCACAACCGAGTCAGCGCTATAGCACCGTCAACAGCACGGAGCACACGGGCTTCTTGCCCCAGGCCTGATTGACGGCGGCACGGACGCTGCGGCGGACGGCCTCGCTCACCAGCGCGTGATCCTTGCGCTTGGGCTTGGGCAGGCTCTCGATGGTGCCGATCGCGGCGTCCCGCGCAATGGTCGCAAACGGCCTTCCTTCATTGTCGGTCGCGGGGATCCCGGTCAAGGCGACCTCAGGCTCGGCGAGCAAGACGCCCTTCTCCGACAGAACCAGCGACACAGCCACGGACCCGGCAAAGCTCAGCTTGCGGCGCTCGCGCACCTGCCCGTCGTCGGCGCGGGTGAGGATCATGCCGTCGCGGTAAATCCGCCCGACCGGCACATCGTCGATGATCTCGGCGGGCCCCGGCAGAATCCGCACCATGGTCCCGTTCCGTGCGCGCACCACCTGCTTCACGCCTAGCCTCTCGGCGAGCTTGGCATGGGCCTCCAGATGCCGGCCTTCGCCATGCATCGGGATGGCGGCCTGCGGCTTCACCCAGGCATAAAGCTGCTCGAGCTCGCCGCGGCGGGGATGGCCCGAGACGTGGACGGGGGCGTCCTGATCGGTGATGACCTCGACCTCCATGTCGGCCAGCGCGTTCTGCACGCGCCCCACGGCCTTCTCGTTGCCGGGGATAGTGCGCGAGGAGTAGATCACCCAGTCGCCCGCCTCGAGCTTCACGTTGGGGTGCTCCTTTTGGGCGATGCGCGCCATCGCGGCGCGCGTCTCGCCTTGGCTCCCGGTGCACAGCGCCACCAACTTGCGCCGGGGCAGCCTGGCGAGGGCCGTTTCCTCATGGAAGGGAAGGTCAGGGTCGAGATAGCCCGTGGCCTGCGCCGCCTCGATGACGCGGAACATGGCGCGGCCGACCACGACGAGCTCGCGCCCCGCGGCGCGCGCGGCGTTCGCCACGGAGCGGATGCGCGCGACATTGGAGGCGAAGGTGGTGACCGCCACAAGCTGCGGGGCGTCGCGGATGAGGCGTTCGAGCGTCACCGCGACATCGGCTTCCGATGCCGAAACGCCGTCGCGCACGGCGTTGGTCGAATCGCAGATCAGCGCCGAGAGCCCCTCCTCGCCGAGCGCCTTCAGCCGGGCGGCGTCGGTCGGCGCGCTGGTCAGGGGGTTCTCATCGAGCTTCCAATCGCCGGTGTGGAGAGCGGCGCCGAGCGGCGTGCGGATCACCACGGCCGACGGCTCGGGGATCGAGTGCGACATGTTGATCAACTCGACGTCGAACGGACCGATCGTGCGGCGGTCGCCAAGCGGTATGATCTTGAGGGGAAGGCCGTCGAGGAGACCGACCTCGGCGAGCTTCAATTTGAGCATCTCGGCGGTAAACGGCGTGGCATAGACGGGGACGCCGGCTAGAAGCGGCCAGAGATCCACCACGGCGCCGAAATGATCCTCGTGCGCGTGGGTGAGCAGCAAGCCGACGATGTTGTGCCGCTCCTCCTCGATGAAGCGAATGTCGGGTAGGATCACGTCGACGCCGGGCTCGGTCTCGCTGCCGAAGGTGATCCCCATGTCGACGATGAGCCACTCGCGCGCGCCGTCGCGCCCATAGCCATAGAGATACAGGTTCATGCCGATCTCGCCCACGCCGCCGAGCGGCAGGAAGACGAAGTCGGCTCCCTTTCCGTTGGATTTTCGAGACACATGGGGGTTTCGGCGCCTCACCGGCTCAAGAAGAAGACATCGCCGGCGGCGATCCGATGCTCGGAGCCGTCGGGCGTAAGCAGCCTGAGCGCGCCATCGGCGTCGAGACCGGCATAGACGCCTTCCCGCTCCTCGTCGTTGATCTTCACCCGCAAGGCCCGGCCGGCGGGTCCGGCGCGGTCGAGCCAGGCGCGGCGGATGCTGGGGAAGGAGTTGCCGTCCCCCCAGCGCGTCAGCCAATCATGCGTGGTCGCCGCGAGCACTTCGAGCGCGTCGGCCGGCGTTACCATCATGCCATAGGCGGCGAGGCTTACCGCCGGCTGAGGAAGGTCCTCCGGGTGATTTGCGAGATTGATCCCGGTGCCGATCAAGACGGTCGAGCGGTTCTCGACGGTGCTGCCCACATTCTCTAGCAACATGCCGGCGACCTTCTCTCCGGCGAGCAGAACGTCGTTCGGCCATTTCAGCAGGAGCTCCGAGCGCCCCTCATAGGCGATCAGCTTGGCGATAGTGTCGAAGGCCACAATGCCGGCGACGAGCGCCAGCTGTCCCGCCACGCGGATGGGGCAGTTGACCCCGACCAGAAGGGTCGCAAACAAATTGCCGTGCTGGGAGACCCATTCGCGGCCTCCACGGCCGCGTCCTTGCGATTGCCGGGCGGACCAGATCCACAACGGCCCGGGCTCCCCGGCCTTGGCGCGCCGCCTCGCCTCGGCATTGGTCGAATCGACCGTCTCCATCCGAAGCAGGCGGTAGCCGCTCGGCAGCTTGGGCGATGTCGAAGAACGATCGATCATTTAGAACAGTGACTTGGCTGCAACTCCGGCAAACGCCACAAGCGGCGCCGGATAGACGAAAAAGAGCAGGATGAACCCGCCGCTAACGCCAAGGACGGCGGCAAGCGGCGCCTGCATTGGCTCGAAGCGTCCGGCGGGAGCATCGAAATACATAAGCTTGACGATGCGAAGATAGTAGTAGGCGCCCACGACGCTTAAAAGCACGCCGATGACGGCGAGCGCATAAAGGCCGGCGTGAACGGCGGCAAGGAACACGTAGAACTTGGCGAAGAAACCTGCAAGGGGCGGAATGCCGGCAAGCGAAAAGAGCAGCATCGCCAATAGGAAGGCCATCATGGGTTGGGTGCGGGAAAGGCCGGCCAGCGCGTCGATATCCTCGATCATGCGCCCTCCCCGGCGCATGGCGAGGATGCAGGCGAAGGTGCCGAGCGTCATAACCAGGTAGATGGCGAGATATATGATCACGCCCGTGACGCCCTCGGCGCTGCCGGCCGCGAGCCCAACCAGCGTGTAGCCCATATGGCCGATCGAGCTATAGGCCATCAGCCGCTTGATGTTGGTCTGGCCGATTGCGGCGAAGGAGCCGAGCGCCATCGAGGCAATGGCAAGAAACACGACGATCTGCTGCCATTGCAACGTCACCGCCGGAAAGGCCGTGACCAGCACCCGCACGGTGAGCGCCATGGCGGCAAGCTTAGGCGCCGCGGCGAAGAAGGCGGTGACGGGGGTCGGCGCGCCCTCATAGACGTCTGGCGTCCACATATGGAACGGCACGGCGGAGATCTTAAAGGCAAAGCCCGCCATCAAAAAGACCAGGCCGAAGATGAGCCCGAGATTGGCGCCTGACGGCTGCACCGTGGCGGCGATGGTGGCGAAGTCGGTCGATCCGGTGAAGCCGTAGACCAGCGAGGCGCCGTAGAGCAGCATGCCCGAGGAGAGCGCGCCGAGGACGAAATATTTCAATCCGGCTTCCGCCGAGCGCGCCGAGTCGCGGCGGAAGGCGGCGATCACATAGAGCGCAAGGCTCTGCAGCTCGAGCCCGACATAGAGCGCGATGAGATCGTTGGCGGAGATCATCATCAGCATGCCGGTCGAGGCGAGCAGGATCAGCACCGGGAACTCGAACTTCACCCCTCCGGCCTCGCGCCAATAGTCGACCGACATGAGAAGCGCGACGGCCGCTCCGGTCAGCGTGAGCAGCTTCAGCATCCGCGCGAAGGGATCGACGATAAAACTGTCGCCGAACAGCAGCGTTGTGCCGGACCCGCTCGCCACGAAGACGCCCGCCGCGACAAGGAGGAGAACGGCAAGCCACAGAATGAGCTCGCCCCGCTCGCGCTTGGTGGCGACGCCGAGCATGAGCAGCGCCATGGCGCCGATCGCCAGGATCAGCTCGGGGAGCGCGGCGGCGAGGTTGAGCGATTGCAGCAAGGGTTACGGCTCCTTACGGCATGAGCGCCAGCCGCGCCTGCTCTGCGGCGGCAAGGCTGGCGTGGTAGCTTTTGATCAGCGCATCGACCGAGGTGGCCGAGGCATCGAGAATGGGTGCGGGATAGAAGCCGAAAAAGATGGTGAGCACCACGAGCGGCGTCATCACCGCGACCTCGCGCCAGGTGAGGTCGGTGATGAATTTGAGGCTCGCCTTCTCCAGCCTGCCAAAGATGAGGCGGCGATAGAGATAG
Source organism: Methyloceanibacter sp. (assembly GCA_022865725.1). GTDB lineage: Bacteria > Pseudomonadota > Alphaproteobacteria > Rhizobiales > Methyloligellaceae > Methyloceanibacter. The sequence continues at coordinate 9,347 of JALHTP010000279.1, forward strand.
AGCGCATAGGCCGCCGAGAGGATTACGCCGGTGGTGGCGAGGAAGGCGACCCAGGTATTGATGCGGAAGGCGCCGGTGAGACTCAGGAACTCGCCGACGAATCCGGATGTGCCGGGGAGCCCGACATTGGCGAGCGTGAACACCATGAAGCAGAAGGCATAGACCGGCATGCGGTCGGCAAGACCGCCGAAGGCCGAGATCTCGCGGGTATGCATGCGGTCGTAGATGACGCCGACGCAGAGGAAGAGCGCGGCCGAGACGATGCCGTGGGAGAGCATCTGGAAGATGCCGCCTTGTAGCCCCTGCATGGTCAGGGTGAACACGCCGATGGTGACGAAGCCCATATGGGCGACGGACGAATAGGCAATCAGCTTCTTCACGTCCTCCTGCGCGAGCGCGACGAGCGAGGTGTAGATGATGGCGATCACCGAGAGCGCGAAGATGAGCGGCGCGAATTCGGCGGAGGCGAGCGGGAACATGGGGATCGAGAAGCGCAGGAAACCGTAGCCGCCCATCTTCAGCAGAATGCCGGCGAGGATCACTGAGCCCGCGGTCGGAGCCTCCACATGGGCGTCGGGCAGCCAGGTATGCACCGGCCACATCGGGAGCTTCACCGCGAAGGAGGCGAGGAAGGCGAACCACAGCCAGGTCTGCATCTCCGGCGGGAAGCCGTGGGTGAGCAGGACCGGAATGTCGGTCGTCCCCGCCTCCCAGTAGATCGCCATGATAGCGAGCAGCATCAGCAGCGAGCCCGCGAGCGTATAGAGGAAGAATTTGAAGCTCGCATAGACGCGGCGCTGCCCGCCCCAGATGCCGATGATCAGGAACATCGGGATCAGGCCGCCCTCGAAGAAGAGATAGAACATCACGAGGTCGAGCGAGGTGAACACGCCGAGCATCAGCGTCTCGAGCACGAGGAAGGCGATCATATATTCCTTCACGCGCGTGCCGATAGCGACCCAGCTCGCCAGGATGCAAAGCGGCATGAGGAAGGTGGTGAGCAGCACGAAGGGCATGGAGATGCCGTCGATGCCCATGTGGAAGCTGATGGGACCGAGCCAGGGACGCAGCTCGACGAACTGGAACTGTGTGGTGAGCGGATCGAAATCGCGCCACAGAATGAGCGACAGGGCGAAGGTGAGGAGCGTGGTCCACAGCGCGATGAAGCGCGCATTGCGGAAGGCGCTCTCGTCCTGCCCGCGCAGCAGCGCGATCAGCAGCGCGCCGAGCAGCGGCAGAAACGTCACAGTGGAGAGGATCGGCCAGCCATAGCTCATGGCATGAGCCCTCCGCCGGCGAAGATGAAATAGGTGATGAGCAGCGCCACGCCGACCAGCATGACGAAGGCATAGTGATAGATGTAGCCGGTCTGGAGCTTGACCACGCGGTTGGTGATGTCGATGACGCGGGCCGAGATGCCATCGGGACCCAGCCCATCGATGATCCGGCCGTCGCCGGTCTTCCACAGAAACCGGCCGAGCCGTTGCGCGGGCCGCACGAACAGCGCGTCGTAAAGCGCGTCGAAATACCAGGCGTTGAGCAGGAAGGCGTGGCTCCTACGGAATCGCTTGGCGAGGCCGAACGGCACCAGCGGGTTCCTGATATAGAAATACCAGGCGGTCGCAAGGCCAAGCGTCATGGCGATGGTCGGCGCTAGCATCACCCAGAGCGGCACCTCGTGATGCGCTCCCGCATGGGTTACGAGCGATCCGCGCCAGAACTCGGTCTGACCTCCGCCGATGAAGAGATGCGCGAACAAGCCGCCGAGAAGCAGCGCTCCTAGAGCGAGCAGAACGAGCGGAACGCCCATGGTCCAGGGCGGCTCGTGGGCGTGCGCGAGCACCTCTTTCGGCTCGCGCGGCTTCCCCTCGAAGGCGAGGAACATCAGCCGCCAGGAATAGAAGGAGGTGAGCATTGCGGCGATCAGGGTGAGCACGAAGGCGTAGTTCCCGACCCAGGAGTGCGCGGCGTAGGTCGCCTCGATGATGGCGTCCTTGGAGATGAAGCCCGCGGTGAAGGGGAAGCCCGTGAGCGAGAGCGTGCCAATCAGCATCATCGCCCAGGTGAAGGGCAGCACCTTGCGCAACGCCCCCATGCGGCGGAGGTCCTGCTCGTGATGCAGCGCGTG
>JALHTP010000280.1 GCA_022865725.1 Methyloceanibacter sp.
CGCAATACCCGCAGAAGAAAACCAGGTTTTCAGGTGCACAGCAGCAAACTCCTTGGATCGAGAGTTGGTTCGCATCGCAGCCAAACGTGACAACGATCCTTTCTGTTTATCAAGGAGCAAACAGGAGAAGAACAACAAGGCCTGCGGGTGTTGTCACATTAAGTCAGACTGAGCGGAATTTGCCGACAACCGCCAATGTTGACGCAAGGAATTTCAAAGACTTAGCCCGTTGGTTGATCGTCCAAATTGGGCCAATTTCACTTAATGTGACAACGCCTATGGAATACCACATGCCGGCTCAAGCTGATTTGCTCTGACACTGCCCTCTGGCGCGCTGCACCCCATATACAGACGGCCCCGCCCGCGCCTCGCGAGCCGGCAAACCGAAGAGCGACGATGAACGAGCTGGTGCAGTCGGAAAAAGTGCAAGCCGATATCGAGGCCGTCCTCGGGCTCGACCGGCCGAAGACGCGCCTCCAGCGCTGGCGCACGCCTCTTGTCATCGGCGCGCTCGCCGTGGCCGCACTCCTGCTCTATCTCCTGTGGGGAACGGGCGGCTCGAACAGTGGAATCAACTACGTGACCGAGCCCGTGACCAGGGGCGATCTCACCGTGACCGTCAACGCCACGGGAACGGTGCAGCCGACCAATGAGGTCGAGGTCTCGAGCGAGCTGTCCGGCATCGTCCGCACCGTTCTGGTGGACTACAACAGCAAAGTGACAATCGGCCAGACGCTTGCCGAGCTCGATACCGACAAGCTCAAATCGACGGTGGACAGCTCGCAGGCCAAGCTCGCGGCCGCCAAGGCAAAGGTCAGCGAGGCGGAAGCCACGGTCGTGGAGACGCGGCTCGAACGCGAACGCCAACAAACCCTGGTCACTAGGAAGGTCGGGGCGGGACAGCAGCTCGAAACCGCTGAAGCCGCCCACCAGCGCGCGCTCGCAGCGCTCGAAAGTACCAAGGCCGACGTTTCGGCCGCCGCCGCCGATCTGGCGCTGAACGAGACGAACCTGAGCAAGGCGCTCATCCGCTCCCCCATCACCGGCGTGGTGTTGAGCCGCAATGTCGAGCCGGGCCAGACCGTGGCGTCGTCGCTGCAAGCGCCGATCCTGTTCACCATCGCCGAGGACCTCACCAAGATGGAGGTCCAGGTGGATGTCGACGAGGCCGATGTCGGCAACGTCAAAGAAGGACAGAAGGCGACCTTCACCGTCGATGCCTATCCGGACAGGCAATTTACCGCGGAGATCCGGGAATTGCGCTTCGGCTCTGAGGTCGTCCAGGGCGTCGTCACCTACAAGGCCGTTCTGACCGCGGACAATTCCGAGCTGCTGCTTCGCCCTGGCATGACGGCGACCGCCGAAATTGTGGTGGAGAAGGTCGCCGACGCCGTGACCGTTCCCAACGCCGCACTGCGGTTCTCCCCGCCGGCTGGGACGGAAAACGAGGATCGGCGGAGCTTCCTGCAGAAGATCCTACCCGGCATGCCGAGACTACGCCGGCCGAGCAGCCCCCATGCGACGTCCGGCTCTGATCGGAAAGTTTGGACTCTCGTGGACGGCGCGCCTGAGGAGGTGAGCGTCACCGTGGGCTCGAGCGACGGCAAGCGCACGCAGATCGTCAAGGGCGACCTCGCGCCGGGGCAGGCGGTCATCGTCGACACCGCGACGAGCAAGTGACCGCAGATGGCGCGACGGCAAAAAGCCAAAGCCGCTAGTCCGCTGCGGCCTACCCTGATCGAGCTGCGGAACGTCACCAAGATCTATGGGCGCGCCGAGGCCCAGGTCCGGGCTCTCCACGGTATCAATCTTCGCGTCCAGCAAGGCGAGTTCGCCGCGGTCATGGGCCCCTCGGGCTCTGGCAAGTCGACGGCCATGAACATCATCGGCTGTCTCGATCAGCCAACGAGCGGCAGCTATTGGTTCAATGGCGTGGAGGTCGGGCGCCTCGACCGCAAGCAGCGCGCTTTGCTGCGGCGGAACTATCTCGGCTTCGTGTTCCAGGGCTTCAATCTTCTGGCCCGCACCACCGCCGTCGAGAATGTCGAGCTGCCGCTGATCTATCGCGGCATGGGCTTCAAGGAGCGCCGCGCGCTCGCTCTGGATGCGCTCGACCGGGTCGGGCTCAAGGCCCGCGCCAGCCACACCCCGGGTGAGCTCTCGGGCGGCCAGCAACAGCGCGTCGCCATTGCCCGCGCCATCGTCACCGAGCCTTACGTGCTGCTCGCCGACGAGCCGACCGGCAATGTCGACACCAAGACCAGCATCGAGATCATGAATCTCCTGATCGGCCTCAATCGCGAGCAGAAGATCACCATTCTCATGGTCACGCACGAGTCGGACATGGCCGCGTATGCCGACCGCATCATCCACTTTCTTGACGGCAGGATCGCGAGCGACGTGCCCAACAAGGAAGCCGCGTAATGTTCTACGAGACCTTGAGGCTTGCGGTCCAGGCGATCCGGCGCAACGCCTTGCGCTCGTTTCTTACGCTGCTCGGCATCGTCATCGGCGTATCGGCGGTCATCGCCATGGTCACCATCGGCAACGGCACCACCGCCAAGGTCGCGGCCGAGATGGCCAAGCTCGGCAGCAACGTGCTGTTCGTCCGTCCCGGCCAGTTCGGTCCCGGGCGTTCGAGCGCCACGGCAAAGCCGTTCAACACGCGCGACATCGCCGAGTTGCGCAGCCA
>JALHTP010000281.1 GCA_022865725.1 Methyloceanibacter sp.
ATCTCAAGAAGCCCGCCTCGATCCTCATTCCCGCCTATAACGACCGGCGCGGCGTCACCGCCGCCTTCAACCTCAATCTGCTGGTCCGCATCAATCGCGAGCTCGGCGGCACTTTCGATCTGTCCGGCTTCGCCCATGAGGGGGTGTGGAACGAGGAGGCAGGCCGCATCGAGATGTATCTGGTGAGCCTCGCCGAGCAGACGGCGTGCGTGCAGGGCCACGAATTCGCCTTTGCCGCGGGCGAACGCATCCACACCGAGAACTCGCACAAATATGCGGTGGATGAGTTCCAGGCGCTGGCCCGCGCGAGCGCCTGGACCCCGGTCAAGACCTGGACCGACCCCCAGCAGCTCTTCAGCCTGCATCTGCTCAGGCTCTAGCTCTTTTGGGTTACGACTTGCCTGAGCGGTGCAGCAGACTCCCCGCTCTCCCCTTGTAGGAGAGCACGCGCACCATTTGGTGCGCGGTGAGGGGTAAGGGGCGAAGCCGCGTCGGAAATGATCACCCCTCACCCTTCCCGCCATGCGACTTGCTTCGCAAGTCGGGCGGAAAGCCCTCTCCCACAAGGGGAGAGGGGAGGCTTGCCAGAGCGCGAACCTCCAGGGCATTCTCGCGCGCCACGAATAGAGGGGTGAGAGCGTGCCTGATCTTCTTTCCGGCAATGCGGTGATCGGCCAGTCAGGCGGCCCGACCGCCGTCATCAATCAGTCGCTCGCGGGCGTGGTCGAAGGCCTGCGCACCGGGCTCGTCGCCTCGGGCAAGGTCGGCCGCATCTTCGGCATGCGGCACGGCGTGCGCGGCCTGGTGAAGCCGGGCGCCGACGGGCTGCTCGATCTCAGCCAAATCGACAAAGCCAGGCTCGAAGCGGTGGCGCGCACGCCCTCAGCCGCGCTCGGCTCGACCCGCGACAAGCCCGACGAGGCCTATTGCGAGAAGATCCTCGCGGGCTGCCGCAGGAACGACATCCGCTATTTCTTCTATATCGGCGGCAACGATTCGGCCGACACCTGCCGCATCGTCAGCGAGAAGGCGCACGCTGCCGGCTACGAGCTTCGCTGCTTCCACGTGCCGAAGACGATCGACAACGATCTCCTGGAGAACGACCACACGCCGGGCTTTCCGTCGGCCGCGCGCTATGTGAGCCTGGCGCTGATGGGGGACGCGCTCGACAATGCGAGCCTCGGCGGCATCAAGATCAATGTCATCATGGGGCGGAACGCCGGCTTCCTCGCCGCGGCTGCTTCGCTCGCGCGCGGGAGAGCGCCTGACGGTGCGGCGCCGCAAGACCGGCCGCCGCCGCATCTCATCTACCTGCCCGAAGTGCCGTTCTCGACCGATGCCTTCCTCGCCGATGTCGAGGCGGTCTACGCCAAGCTCGGGCGCTGCCAGATCGCGGTGAGCGAAGGCATTCGCGACTCTGCGGGCGCCGAGATCGGCCCGAAGCTGATGCGCGGTGTCGGCGAAGTGGACGCGCACGGCAATGTCCAGCTCTCCGGCTCCGGCGCGCTCGGCGATGGGCTTGCCGATCTGGTCAAGACAGCGCTGACCCCCAAAGGCGGCAAGGCCCCGCGGGTGCGCGCCGACACGTTCGGTTATATCCAGCGCTGCTGGCCGCATCCCTCGCCGGTCGATACGGAAGAAGCGCGCGCGGTCGGGCGCTACGCGGCGGAGCTTGCGGCAGGCGGCGAGACAAGCGCCTCGGTGATCATCCTCCGCACCTCGAACCCGCCTGATGCTTATCGCAGCGAATGCGGCCGCGCGAAACTCGCTTCCGTGGCGCGCCGCACGCGGCATGTGCCGGCGGAGTTTATTGCGGGGAGCAACGATGTGAGCGCGGCCTTCCACGACTATTGCCGCCCGCTGGTGGGCGATCTGCCGAAGCTCGAACGGCTGTAGCTAGGCTTCGACCAGCTCGCGCACATAGGTGGGAAGGGCGAAGGCGGCGACATGGACGTCGGGCCGCCAATAGCGCGTGGGGAAGCCGCCGGCCTTCTCGTAGCGCCGCTCGATTCTCTTACGGCGATGCCGCCTGAGCTTTTCGTTGTCGGTGGCCCAGCCGAACGACATGGGGCCCCCGAAATAGCTCGGCGTGTTGGCGAGATAGGCCGACGCGTCGCCAAACAATCCGCGGAAATAGGAGACGCTCTGCGTGAGCTCGCCCGCCTGCAGGAAGGGGAGCCCGTTCTGCGTGACGAGCAGGCCTCCCGGCCTGAGGCAGCGCGCGCAGTCGGTATAGAACTCCTTGGTGAACAACACGGCGCCAGGCCCGATCGGATCGGTGGAATCGACCATGATCACGTCGAA
>JALHTP010000282.1 GCA_022865725.1 Methyloceanibacter sp.
CAGATTCGAAACATATCGAGACGTTGCGTCGCGGCCCACGGTCGTGGAATCAGTGGCGCGCGCAAAATCCGTCGCTCACTCCCAACCTGACCGGCATCGCGCTGAGCGTCGCCGAGCGGCAGATGGGACCGATCAGCGGCGGCCCCATGAATTTCGCTTTCACCCGGCTGCGGCACGCATCGTTGCGCTTCGCCACGCTGAGTGGCGCCAATTTCGAAATGGCGGATCTCTCGGATGCCGACCTCAGCGATGCACGGCTTGAGAGCGCCAATCTGAGCGGCGCGGATTTGAGCGAGACTTTGCTCGATCGCGCCAATTTCGCGGGCGCCAAGCTCGGCGGCGCCAACCTCGCGGGCGCGAGCCTGCTCGATGCGCGGAACCTCACGCAAGGCCAGATCGACGAGGCGCTCGGCGATGCGCTGACCGTGCTTCCGGAGCATCTCTCAAGGCCCGCTGGCTGGGGCGGACCGGTCTCTCAAGTGGTGAGCGGCCATCAGCCTCGAAGTGAGCACGCCGCTCCCGCCAACGGGCACGCGGCGCCGACCCGCGGCGATAGCGTGACCTGGCTCGTGGGCGGGCCGCGGCGCTCGGGCGGCCATGCGGTCACGCGCCTGGCCGCGCCCGAGCGAAGATGAGCTCGGGAGGCGAGGGGCTGTAGAGCCCCTGAAATCGGCCTACTGGAAATCGATGCGGATTGAATACGATGCCGCGCCCGCAGGTGGCGCCGGGAAGGGCGCCGCATTGCGCACGGTTGCGAGCGCCAGTTGATCGATCCGCGTGTTGCCGCTCGATCGCCCGACACGCACGCCGCGCAACGCTCCGTTCTCGCCGATGGAGAAAGCCACCGTCGTGCTGCCGCGTTGCCCTGCCCGGGGCTTATGCCGTGCCAGCGCCGACCACACCTGGCTGGCGTAGGCGCCCCCGCTCGGCTTGTTGATCGGCGCCTTCGAGAGCGAGATCGAGGGCTTGTCGGCCGGGGCGAGCGCCATAGGCTGCCAAGGCCCGTTGCCGCTGTGAGGCTGCGTTGCGTCTTGTTGCGCCAAGTTTGGTTTCGCAGCGTCTTGCTTCGCAGCGTCCTGCCGCACGGGCGCCGCTTGCGGCGTGACAAGGGCAGCCACTTTCGGCTCAGGCTGTTTTTCGGTCGGCTTTCGTTTCGGCAACGGGGGCGCTGGCGCCGGTGCGGAAGCGGCCAAGACCGTTGCCACCGTGTTCGTTGCCGCCTCGGTCTCGTCGCTGGCGATTGGCGCGGGCGGCGGGGGTGGGGCAGGGGGCGTCGCGACCAGGATTGCGGCAACTTGAGTGGTTGCGGCGTCGCTCTTCTCGCTCGCGTTCGGTGCCGGAGGGAGTGCCGCCAGCATGTCGGCGATCTGATCGGTCGCGGCCTCGCTCTTCATGCTCGCGATCTTCGCCAGCGGTACGGAAACGGCAAACTCTGCCGGTGTCTCGCTGGCCGTACCGCTTCCCGATGCGGCGGCAGCCGCGATGGAAACGCCGGCGCCGCTGTCGTCGGAACCCGCATCGGCGGTTTCGGGGTCTAGCGGCATGCCGAGCGCGGCAAGCGTGTCATCGGCTTCGGGCGAGGGGGCTTCGAGCTCGACAGCCTGATCGGGCGCTTCGGCCTCAGCCTGTCCGTCGGTCGATGCGGTGGAGCTGTCGGCGGCCTCTTCCGGCTCGGTAGGTTGGGTGGTGTCGGCCTGGTCCGAGGCGAACGGCGCGTCCGGCACTTCGATGGACGACGTTGCCTCCATCGAGACTCTCGCGGAATCCGGCGTCGAAGGTTCGCTCTCGGGCCGCGGGAGCGAGCTCCAGGGGGCGGTCGAGGTCAACAGGATCAGCGTGCCGCAAACCAAGACGGCGCTGGCTGTAACCGTACAAAAGGATTGAAGGAATCGATTTTCTGACACGGGATTCGCGGGGCTCGTTGTTCGCCCCTATTAGCACCGCCATATGGTTAACGAATGGTTCATGACGGGGCGGCTTCTTCCGCGGTGACGATGCTGCTCGAGCCGGGAAGGCGGTGGATTTGCGCGGAATCATCGTCCAAGGCTGTGGCAATTTCGCCACCATTTTCGAGCGCGGATGTGCTTTCAATAGAGGCTGTTGTTCAGTGTGTAATGCGTACCGCGTCTAAGGGGGCTAGTATGCGTATGCGTTTGATCGCCGTTCTGGCGGTCCTCACGGCGTCTTTCGCGCTGGGGGGCTGCTTTCATCACAATCAAGCCGTCATCGTCGAGCCGCTTCCGCCTTTGAAATAGGGCGGTGGTACCGGTCCCGGTCGCCGTCTTAGTTTGCGGGCGACACCGGGGCGACGGTCCATGGCGAGATCCAACGTCTTGCTCTACGAAGCGGGCGCTAGGCGCCGCGCAAGCTGCATGCTCGCGCGCTTACGGCCTTGCTTTATGCGGGTTCTGCCGTCGTCGCCAACGATTCGACGGCAAGCCTCAATGCCGGCGGCCTCAAGCTCACCTTCAATCCCGACATCTCCATGGAGTGCGAGGATCTCTACATCCGCCGCGACGAGCTCCGCGTCGTCTGTCGAGGCTGACCGGGCTCTAGAATTTCCCAAAAAATAATGGCCCAGCACCCCAATCCGGTCCTGCTCTATCATCCCGACGGTTACCGGGTCGCGCGTCAGGACCTGAAAGGCCGCCATTCGGCCGGCGAGGCCTTTCTAACGGCCTTTCTGGAACAGGCTAAGGACGCGGACATCTACGGGCTGTGCCTCGAAAAGGGGGGCGCCGAGCATTTTGCCGAGACGATCAAGGCTTTTGGGAGAGGTCTGAAACCGAACCCGATCAGCCGAACCGATATCGGGATTTTGCGCAAGCAGGCCGTGCTCAACCTGCCCGTCCCAGGGATCGCGGAGGAAGCTCGCACACGTAGCTTTCTCGGTGACCGTGCCTATG
>JALHTP010000283.1 GCA_022865725.1 Methyloceanibacter sp.
GCCCCGCTTGCAACGGGTGCTGGCTCCGCTTAGGTTCGCCCCCGAATGCTTTTCGCGAATGATGCCGCTGTAGCTCAGTTGGTTAGAGCGCTTGACTGTGGATCAAGAGGTCGGTAGTTCGAATCTCCCCAGCGGTACCAATCTAGTCAAGCACTTAACCCCTGTGCGCCCAAGCCACTCCCCTCGAGGGCGGCGCGCGAAAAGGCCTCGGCCAGCGTGCCGCCCTCGAAACTTTTAATGCGCGATATCCGAAAGCCGCGTCGCTAACACGTCCTGCAAACGCAACTCTTTGCCGTCCCAACCGCCGCTGCGTGCGTGGTGCAAACCCATTTGCTCCCGGCAGGGCAGCGGCTCGTGCCGAACATGCATCCCGCCTTCTGAACAGTCGAATAGCCCCTGATCACGGCGAGTGAATCCACGGTTCCCGTCAATGGCGTCGCCTCGGCTTTCCACGTTGAAAGTCCAGCGACCATTGCTGCTGCCATCACAAAAAGGACAAGCGCTAGTTTAGCCATCGTTGCCTCCTTCGTTCGATGTTGCGTCGAGGTCCCCAGATTGGACCCTTCCGGATTATACGGCAAGGCACCGCTCAGCGGCGCTCGCGGCGCGGGAGGTCAGGCGAGAGCGGCTGCGAAGCTGCGATAACGACAAAGCAGAAGGGGGGCGCCGACCTGATCGGGTGCGGCGCCCCCCTTCCTGCCTACGTCTCATGCGCCTATGGAAATTATCCGCATTCCTTCATCGCATGCATGGCGGTCTCGGCCTCAGCCTTTGAGTTATATTTGCCCATCATCTTGTACCGCACCTTGTCGGTGGGCTCGGCGGTCATGATCGTGCAACCATTCATTGTGTTGTCGAACATGATGAAGTTCGTCTCGACCGCCAGCACAGGGGCCGAGAAGCTGGCGATCAGAACCGCTGCGACGAGATATTTCTTCATGTGGAGGTACTCCGTGGTTTAGGGCGCCCGCCCTCTTCTTCAGGTTTGGCCGGTTGATCTGAGAGTCCACCGGCTGGCCAGGGGGCCGCCTAGAACATCCGATAGCTCGCCGCGCTTGCCCAATAGCAGTTGGCTATGGAGTCGGTGCTTTCGAGGCCCGGAGATGGGAACCTGGGAGGGCGAACGCCGCGAGCACGCCCCCGCGGACGTGAGGCGCGAGCGTGATGGGCTCAAAAGCATGGAGGCAGCGCCGAGAGCTGGGCTGGACAATCGGGCGTCGGCCTCGGCCGGCGCCCTTTTTGTCGATGCCGGTCTAATTCGGACAGACGACCGCCGAGATTTTGCACCTGTAGCCCGTGGGCGCCGGTAGGCAATTGGTAGAAGTCTGCGTGACCCTGCCGCGGAGACTTTTGGCCGTCTGCTTGAGATCGGCCTGCGCGTAGAGCGTGGCGGTGGCCATATCTTTGCCCACACCCTTTGCCTTCACCGGTTGACAGGTTCCAGCCTGGACCGGCTCAGCAAAGCTAAGAGCGGCGGCAATGATGGCAACTCCGACAGCAGTCAGGGTTACTTTGTACGTCATGTCCTAACCTCAATTCCTGGTTCCACTGATTACCGATCGGCCATAGGCCATGCGGGCAACCGGCCGTCAAGGTCAGGTCGATGAGGGCAGGTCTCCTCGGTCTCGCTGCCGACTGGGCTGGATCATTCAAGTCACATCGCCGCGGCTACCGAAAATCGTAGCTCCGAGAGTACCCAAAGGACCTGTTGCGATAGGGACGGTTGACGTAACGGCGTTGGTAGGAAGGCTGGCCTCCATACGCGCCGAACGGAGTGTAATAATAGGGGCGGCCTCCATACCATCCCAAGCCATAGCCGCCTTCGACGTAACCGTCGCGCTCGCCGGCCGATGCAGGTGCGGGCAACAGCGCCGCGAGAGCGACCGCTACCGTTGCTGCGAGGAAAATTGGAAACTTGGACATGATCTCACTCCCTTGCGTAAAAAGGGCCTTGCCGGAATGCGCCGCTATTTCGCGCCGCCTTTCAGAAGGCTGACCGGCCCACTAATGTTGTCTCGCCGAAGCAAGATTTCCAGCCCCCCGCAGAGCTAACCAACTGAGCGCGTAGGCGGCTTCGGGGCGTCGGCTTCGGACCGGCGGCGAGCGGGAACGGCCCGTGCGCTGATCGAGCGTCTACGCCCCCAGGCCGACGCGTGTTCCGAGCAGAATCCTGAACACGAAAATGTGCACGCCGCCCGCGAGCGGCGTTTCGCTCTAGCGGCCCGAAAAGGCCCAGGCGGGGGTGGGCCTATCGACCCCAGGTGCGGGAATCGCGATCATGTTCCCGTAATCCGATATGAAGCTGGAACTGTCGCTTCGGCTGACATAGGGCAGAGCGAGAGAGCTGCCCTTGGCGAAGTCGGGATTGAGCGCTTGATCCACCGGAGAGGCGAATTGGGTGCCGTCCTGGAGGCTCGCACTTTGGCCTTGGATGTCGAAGGCGCGGGCAGGGCTGGAGGCGACGGCCAAGGCCGCCACGCCGCAGGAAACCAGGACCAGACCGAGATATTTCATGGCAAACCCCCGAATGCTGCTCTTCGTCAGCCGAAGCAGAAGATACCGCGACTCAGCCCTAAGAGGAAGAGCGCAAAATCGGGCAGGAATGAGAAAAACCGGCGGATTGCCGAGGCCCTTTGTCCCGGGCTCTAACCAGCCGGCAACGCAAAAGGAGGGGGTCTGTTCCGTAACGGCGCGAGCGCTGCTACAAGCCTTGGCCGATGGCCCCGCGCATCCTCTATGTCGTCACCGAGGACTGGTATTTCCTCTCGCATCGGCTGCCCATGGCCCGCGCCGCCAAAGTGGCGGGCTACCAGGTGCATGTCGCGACACGCTTCAAGGATAGCAAGACGGCCATCGAGGCGGAAGGCTTCGTGCCGCATGAACTCAGCTGGAGCCGGGGCAGCCTGTCGCCGCTCGGCAGCCTCAAGGCCGTTTTCGAGCTTCGCCGCCTCCTGCGCGAGCTGAAGCCGGACATCCTGCATAACGTGTCGCTGAAGCCGGTCCTGCTCGGCTCAACGGCGAGCCTCGGTCTCTCCGCCATTGCCGTGGTCAACAGCCTGACCGGGCTCGGCACGCTCTTTATCGGCGAGGCGCAAGTGAGCGGGCTCGCGCGCAAAGGGGTGCGCTATGCGCTGTCCCGCCTGCTCAGGCGTGCGCGGAGCCGCACCGTCGTGCAGAATCCCGAAGACCGCGCCTTCGTCATCGATCTCGGCGTGGCGCCCGCGACGGTGCTGCTCATTCCGGGCTCGGGCGTCGACACCAAGACGCTCGTGGCCTTGCCCGAGCCGCCCCCGCCCGTGACCGCCGCCTATGTCGGGCGCATGCTCGCCGACAAGGGCGTGCTGACGCTGATCGATGCCTTTTCGCGCCTCGGCAAGCGGGGCGTGCAGCTGCAATTGCTGCTTGCGGGCGACTGCGACAAGGAGAACCCGGGTTCGCTGGCGCCCGAGCAGCTCCGCGAGTTTGCCAGCCTGTACGGCATTCACTGGCTCGGCCACGTGGCCGACATCAGAGAGGTCTGGGCGCGCGCCCATTTCGCCGTGCTGGCCTCCCGCCGCGAAGGCCTGCCGAAAAGCCTGCTCGAGGCGGCTGCCTGCGGGCGCGCGATGGTGGCGACCGATGCGCCTGGATGCCGCGAGATCGCCATCGAGGGCAAGACCGCGCTGACCGTGCCTGTCGACGACGCGGCTGCCTTGGCCGACGCCATGGCGAAGCTCGCCGGCGATGCGGCGATGCGGCAGCGCTTCGGCGCCAATGCGCGGGCTCTGGTCGAGAGCAAATTCTCGGCCGAGGCGATCGGGCGGGAGATCGTCGCCCTCTACAATTCGCTCATCGCGCGCTAGGCGGCGGCGCCGTTCTCTGAGCGCATCATCCTGACGATCCCCTCGCGCGTGCCAATTGCCGGCCGCCAGCCGATGCCCATCAGCTTCGAGGCGTCGATCACGAAGCTGCCGGAGATGCGCTCCCAATCCGCCTCCTTGCCGAAGGACTTCATCAGCCGCATCACGGCTCCGAGCGGCAC
>JALHTP010000284.1 GCA_022865725.1 Methyloceanibacter sp.
CGCGCGCCCGAAGTTGGAGTATTTTGTGAAGGCAGCTACGACAGGGGTTTCTGCGACCATTCGCACCAGAGCCGGCAAGCGCGACGCACCGAAGTCGGGGCAAGCCGAGCCTTGATGCGGCTTACCGTTGTCCGGCCCGCAGGAGTGTGCGTCCTCGCCTCCCGCCAAGCGCTCTGCGAGTTAGACAGAAGTCACCCTGCGTGATATAATTGAAACATGAGTTCCGAAGCGCTGACACCGAGAGATGTGGCCCAGGAAGTAGGAGGGTGTCCCATTCATAGTTGAAGGTTGAGGCGGCTCTCTCCGCCCGGTTCTGGTAGAATCGGGCAAGCCGAATCTCTGGAAAGGAGAGAACCGCCGTGAGGAAAGAGTACCAGATTGCGAGTCGGGACGGTAGTGCCGAGCTGCGCCAGTTCTTGGCCCAGCACGGGCAGGCGCTGCTGCCGATGGTGGAGCTGATCGAGCAGGGCCGCCTGGCGGTGGAGCAGTTGGTCGACGACTTGGGGCGGGCGGCCTTGGAAGCGGTGCTGCTGGTCTCCGCGGAGCAGGTGGCGGGGCCGGCGCATCCGGGCCGACCGGCAGGAGAGGTGCGCCGCCACGGGTCCCAAGGCGGCGTGGTGGCGCTGGGAGGCCAACGGATGCGGGTCCGCAAGCCTCGCCTGCGCCGGAAGAGCGGCGGCAAAGCAGCGGAAGTGGCGGTGCCGGCCTATGCGGCGATGCAGTCGGACGAAGGGCTGCGAGAGCGGCTGCTTTCCATCCTGCTGCGGGGGGTGAGCACGCGCAACTACCAGCAGGTGCTGCCGGAGATGGCGGACCGCTGCGGGGTCTCGAAGAGCGCGGTGAGCCGCCAGTTCCAGGCGGCCAGCGCCCAGGCCTTGAAGACGCTCTGCGAGCGGCGCTTCGACGAACTCGAGCTCCTGGTGATCTACCTGGACGGCAAGGACTTCGGCGGGCATCAGGTCGTCTATGCCGTGGGAGTGGACGCAGAGGGCCGCAAGCACGTCCTGGGGCTCACGGAGGGGGCCACGGAGAATGCGGTGGTGGTGAAGGGGCTTTTGGAGGACCTGGTGGAGCGCGGGGTGCGCCCGGATCGCAGGCGGCTGCTCGTGATCGATGGCTCGAAGGCCCTGCGCAAGGCGATTGACGAGGTGTATGGCCGGGACAACCCGGTGCAGCGCTGCCAGGCGCACAAGCGCCGCAACGTCATCGGCTACCTGCCCAAGGAACTGCAAGCCCAGACCGCGGCGGCCCTGCGCGCGGCGTGGAAACTGGAGCCCAAAGAGGGGATGGCGCGCCTGCGCACGCAGATCGCGTGGCTGGAGCGAGAGCATCCGAAAGCGGCGGCCAGCCTGCGCGAGGGGATGGAAGAAACGTTCACTATCAACGCGCTGGGGCTGTCCCCGAAGCTGCGCAAGTGCCTGGCGACCACGAACGTGATCGAGAGCTCGCTCTCGGGGGTGCAGGGGCGCAGCGGCCGCGTCACCCGATGGCGAGATGGAGAGATGGCCCTGCGCTGGGCCGCGGCCGCCGCGCTTCAGACCGAGAAGGGGTTCCGCAAGATCATGGGCCATCGCGATCTGTGGATCCTGAAGGCCGCCCTGGACCAGGGCCAGTTGGTAGGCGAAAAACCGCTCATCCCCATTGACGAGGGCCGCGTTGCGGCCTAAGATGCGCGAGAGCGTCGCCCAACCTTACACTACGGTTGGGACATACTCC
>JALHTP010000285.1 GCA_022865725.1 Methyloceanibacter sp.
GCCTCGGTAGCCGCCTTGGCGTGCGGCGCTTCAGCCGAAACCACGCGGCGTCTCTCTTGCGAAGGACTCACGTCGACGATGTCCCCGAACTCTTGCCGCTCCGCCCGCGCTTTCTCGGTGCGGGGTGGAGCAAGCGGCATTTGCATTTGAGCCGCGACCGGCTCGAACCGCTCCTCGATCAGCAGCGTGTCGTCGCCGCGCCCGATGGCGTCCACCGGCGCCTTCCACTCGAAGGCATCGACGGCGCCGGTCACGGGCGAGACCGGCAGCCAGCGGTCGGAGACATAGCCGTCGGCGATCCAGGCGCGGTCGCGCGGCGCACGCAAGGCGCGGCCGAGCCATTCGCGCTCGCGTCCCTTGTCGCCGAGCTCGCCCGCCTCGATGCGCGCCATGAGCGTGCAGATGCGCGCCGAGGGGCGGCCTTCGAGATAGGGCGCCAGCGCGCTCCGCGCCTCCTGCCATTCATGCGCCTCGATGGCCGCGTTGGCGATGGCGATCTGGCCTTCGATGTCGCCCGGCGTGAGGCTCGCCAGATGCTTGACGCGCTTCACCCGTTCGCGCGGCGGGTCGCCCGGCTTGGCGAAAGCGTAGACGAGAGCGAGGTCGGGATGCGGCGAAAGCTTCCAGGTCCGGGCGATGATGCGGGAGGCCTGACGGCTCTCGCCCTTCGAGGCCAGGATGCGTCCGGCAATCTCGCCCGCGGGCACCAGCGAGGGCGCCAACCGCAAGGCTTCGCTCGCCAAAGTGAGCGCCTTGTCGGGGTCGGAGGCTTCCGCCTCGCGTGCCTCCGCCGTCAGCAGGACGGCACGGCGCCGCAGCGCCGCGTCGGGCTCGACATGGCCGTTCTTGCGCGCGATGGCGAGCGTGTTCAGGGCGCCTTCGAAGTCGCCCGCGCGGGCCTGCATGTCGAGAAGCGCGTTCACGCCCCAGGCAAGCTTCGGGTCGCGCTTGACCGCCTGCTCGGCGAGAGCGCGGGCCGCCTCGTTGTCGTTGCTGCGCCTCGCTTCGAGGAACAGGCCGCGCAGCCCCAGCAGCTGCGTCTCAGGGCTGTCGAGCATGGCCTCGAAGGCGCGCCGTGCCGAGGCCCGGTCGCCCCTAAGCTGAGCGGTCTGCGCCCGGAGCAACGCGGTCAGGGGCTCGCGCGGAAGGTTGCGCCCGGCGATGCCGGCATAGCGTTGCGCCAGCGTCCGGTCGCCGACGCCGATGGCGAGAAGCCCGCGCGACAGCGCATCATAACCTTGCTGCCTCCGCCGCTCCCGCACATAGGCCGCGACGGCAGCAGGGCGCGTCAGCACATAGCGCAGCACCGCCCAGATCAGAAGCAGCAGCACGACGGCGGCGGCGACGGCGAGCGCTCCGACAAAGGCGCTCGTCTCGACCTGATAGCCGAGCCATTCGACGGTCACGCTGCCCGGCCGGTCGGCGAACCAGGCAAGCCCGATCGCCGCCAGGACGACACTGAAAGTGAAAAGGAGGATGCGGATCATCGGGATTATTGTCGCGGGGCGGATGCGTCCCCGCCCATGGACACGAGCAGGAGTCCTTCGAGCCGGGTCAAGGTCTCATCGGCGCTGAGCCGCGCATGCGCTTGACCGAGCCAGGCGGAGAATGCCTCGCGCGGGGCGCCGTCGAGCATCTCGACCTCCTTCACGGCGGAAGCGAGGTCGCCTTTGTCGAGCGAGGCCTTGGCTCTTGCCAGCTCACCCCCGGGACCCTCGCCGGTCGCGGCGTCATCGATGCGCGTGATCTTCACCAGCGACTGTGCGCTCGCCATCAGGTTGGCGACAATCGATTCGCCGGAGGCGGGCGCCGCCGCCGCAAGCGCGCTGTCCTTGGCGGCCGCGAAGGAGCGCGCCAGCTCGGGCAGCGTCGGGATGCCCTTTTCGGCATAGGCCGGCAGAACCCCCAGGTCGCCGTCGGCGGGAGCCAGCGCGCCGATCATGTCGAGCCCGGCGGCGTAAGGCCGACCTGCGCTGACGGACGCGCGAAGATTGGCGAAGGCTATTGCCGCGGCCGCGGATTTCGCGCCGGCGCTCCCTTTGCCGATGGCGCTGGCGAGCTCCGGAAGGGCCGCTTCAAGCTTAGCGAGCCGCGCGGTGAGCGAGGCGAGCTCCGGTCCAAGTTCAGAGGGCTCGCCGGTCCCAAGCTCGGCCTCGGCCAAGGCTCCGATCTTGGCCTTGAGCTCGGCGATCTCGCTCTGCATCTGCTTCAGCGCGTCGGCATTGCCGCCCCCCGCTTTGGCAAGCGCCTCGGCGAGCTTTGTGTCGAGCCGCTGCTCGGCCTCGGCGATCTGCTGATTGATGGCCGCCGCCGAGGCGACGGAGCCGCCTTCGCTTGCCGATTGGGCCAGAGCCTTCAAGGCCGTCTCGAGTTGGCCGACGCGATCGGAAAGATCGGCGAGATTGGGTGATATTTCCTTGGTGTTCGTCTCCAGCGCTTCGACCTGCGCCTTAAGCTGCGCCAGCAATTCCGCATCGCCGGACGAACGCTTGGCGGATTCGAGCTTGGCAAGCCGCTGCTCCAGAGCGGCAAGGTCCGGCGGTGTTCCGCTTCCCTCGCTGCCCTTGAGACCGCCCCAAGCAAGAGCGAGAGCCGCCACGCCGATAAGGCCGCCGAGCAGCCCGGCGGCGAGATGGGTAACGAAGCTCTTGAGCTCGGGCAGGCTCGACGCCGGCGGAGGAGGAGCTTCAGTCGCTCCGGGCTTGGCCGCATCTCCAGCAAGATAAGGCGGCTCGTCGCCAGAAGTCGCCGCGGGCTCGCGCGCTGCCTTGTCGTCAGTGGACTCGACCGATATTTCGGTCGCAGTTCCCTCGATGGTGTGGGCCGGGCGCTTAGCTGCGCCGCCAAGGCTCTGATCCTGATCGCCGAAAGGGTCTGCCATCACGCTCTAACCTTCACGCCCTCAGCAGATTCGCAGGTCTCACGAGGATGCCGCCTCGGAGTCCAGGAGCGCAAGGACATCTTCCTCGCGCGGGCGGGCTGCCACGCGCACCGCAAATCCAAGCGGCGCCACCATTTCTGCTACCGCTTCAGAGAGGCAATAGCAAACGAGACTCTTTGCTTGCGTTACCGCGCCCTGCCGGGCGAGCAGATCGGCGAAAATCCTGGCGGTTCGGGGCGACATGAGGATCGCCCCGTCGAGCTTTCCGCACCTGAGCAGGCGCAAGGCTTCGGGCGGAAACTCGGCTGCCGGGACCGCCCGGTAAAGCACCTTCTGGCGCACAATAAAGCCTTGCGCCTGAAGCGCCGATTGCAGGTCGAAGGCCAGCGTCTCGCCGGCAAGATGCACGAGGGGACCCTGCTCGGGTTTCAACTCTCCAGCGACCAACTTGGCCAGCGCCGCGCTCGTTCCAGGACCCACCGTGACATCCGAGAAGCCCAATTCCTGAGCTTGGCGGGCGGTGGCTTCGCCGACGGCAAACAGCGGAAGTTTCAGCGCCTCGCCAAGCTCGCGATGCGCGGCGAGCGCCCGCAGCGCATTGCGGCTGGTCGCGAGCAAAGCTTGCGCGCCCTCGAGCTGCAAGGGGACATCGCCGCGGAATTCGATGGCAAGGAGCGGCGCGAGCAGGGCCTCGTGGCCGCGCGCGGCAAGGGCGGCAGCCTCATGGCTTGCATCCGGCTCGGGCCGCGTGACGAGGATGCGCATCAGGCGAGGCTTGCGATGAACTCTGGGCCCGCCCGCGCGAGCAATTCTTCGCCGGCATCGGTCCCGATGCTCGTCGCGTTCTCCGCGGCGCCCTCAAGCCCGATCTCGTGCCATGCGCTCCCGTCGGGCGCGAGGATCATGCCGCGAAAGCGCAAGATCCCATTATCGATCTCGGCGAGCCCCGCGATCGGCGTCTTGCAGGAGCCGTCGAGGCGGGCGAGGAAGGCGCGCTCGCAAGCAACGGTCGCGGCTGAGCGCACATCATTCAGCGGGTCGAGCAGAGCGCGGGTTCTTGCATCGTCGGTGCGGCACGTCATGCCAATGGCGCCTTGCGCCACCGCCGGAAGCATCTCCTCGGTGGAGAGAACCGCAGTGGCGCGATCGGCAAGGCCCAGACGCTCGAGCCCCGCAAACGACAGCAGGGTCGCGTCCACCACGCCGTCTCCTAGCTTCTTCAGCCGCGTCTCGACATTGCCGCGAAAATCGACGACGCGAAGGTCGGGGCGCAGACGCCGCACTTGCGCCTGACGGCGCAAGGACGAGGTGCCGACAACCGCTCCGGGTGCAAGGCTCATCAAAGACTCCGCTTTGGTGCTGACAAAGGCGTCGCGAACTTCTTCGCGTGGAAGCACAGCGGCGATGCAGATATTTTCCGGAAGCACGGTCGGCAGATCCTTCATCGAGTGCACGGCCATATCCACATCGCCGCGCAGCAGCGCCTCGTCGATCTCCTTGGTGAACAGGCCTTTGCCGCCGAGATCGCGCAAGGGCTGGTCCTGGATGCGGTCGCCCGAGGTGGTGATGACGCTCAAGCCGACATCGCCTTCGCCCAGGCCATCCGCCTTGAGGAGGAGCGCCCACACATGCCGCGCCTGCCAAAGCGCGAGCGGGCTGCCTCTGGTGCCGATCAGGAGCGGGCGGGTCGGCAAACTCGAACTCCTTGAGTTGCTTGGCATAAGGGGGCCAATGTCGGCTGCATTAATGGCCCGTTTCGGGTCGCCCTTCAATCCGGCGTCTTAGACGCTATAGAAAGCCCGATGGTTACCAACGGCAAAGACGTTTCCTCGATCATGCTCGGAATCGAGACGAGCTGCGACGAGACGGCCGCTGCGCTGGTGCGCCGCAAGGAAGACGGGAGCGGCGAGATCCTCTCGAGCGTGGTGCGCTCGCAGCTCGATCTGCATGCGGCCTATGGCGGGGTGGTGCCCGAGATCGCCGCGCGCGCCCATGTCGAGCTGCTCGATCCCGCGATCAGCCAGGCGCTCAGCGAGGCCGGGCTCGGCTTCGAGGCGATCGATGCGGTTGCGGCGACCGGAGGCCCCGGCTTGGTCGGCGGCCTGATCGTCGGCCTCACCATGGGGAAGGCCATCGCGCTCGGCCTCGGCGTGCCGTTCATTGCCATCAATCATCTAGAGGCGCATGCGCTCACCGCGGGGCTCACCGACCATCTCGGCTTTCCCTATCTCCTCCTGCTCGTCTCGGGAGGGCATACCCAGTCCCTCATCGTCAAAGATGTCGGCTCTTACGAGCGCCTCGGCACGACGCTTGACGATGCGCTGGGCGAGGCCTTCGACAAGGCGGCCAAGCTGCTCGGGCTGGGTTATCCCGGCGGACCCGAGGTTGAGGCGCGCGCCTTGCTCGGCCGCCCGATCATTGCTCTGCCCCGTCCCATGCATGGCCGCAAGGAGCCGCATTTCTCCCTGGCGGGGCTCAAGACGGCGCTCAGGCATGAGGCCCTGGCGCGCGCCCCCTTAAGCGAGCAGGACATCTCCGACCTCTGCGCCAGCTTCCAGGAGGCGGTCGCCGACATCGTCGCCGACCGGACGTCTCGCGCCTTCGAGCTTTACGAGGAACGCCTCGGCAAAGGGGCGCAACGGACCCTCGTCGTCGCCGGCGGCGTGGCGGCCAATCAAAGGCTGAAAGCGGCGCTGGAGGCGGTCGCCCGAAAGCACGGCTTCCGGCTCGTCGTGCCGCCGCCCGAGCTTTGCACCGACAATGCCGCCATGATCGCCTGGGCCGGGGCGATGCGGCTCTCGCGCGGGCTTATCGACGATCTTGCAGCCCCGGTACGCGCCAGATGGCCGCTCGACCCCGATGCGCCGCCAGCGCCGGGTGCCGGGGTGAAGGCGTGACGGGCTGATTTCGCTCTCCGGCCAAAATCTGGCATATGAAGGGCCGCGAGGTCCTTGGCATGGCGCTTCAATCGGTCGGCATCGTGGGCGCGGGAGCGTGGGGCACCGCGCTTGCCGTCACCTCCCGCCGGGCCGGCCGCGACGTGCTGATCTGGGCCTATGAGCCGGAGACGCTCGCCGGCATCAACGAGAAACACCGCAACGAGATCTACCTCCCGGGCGTCAAGCTCGACCCGGCGATCGAGGCGACCGCGCGGCTCAACGAGGTCGCCAATTGCGATCTCCTGCTCATGGCGACGCCCGCCCAGCATGTCCGCAAGATCGCCGGCGAGCTCGGGCCCTATCTCAAGGCCGGCCAGCCGCTGGTGATCTGCGCGAAAGGCATCGAGCAAGCGACCGGCAAACTGATCTCGCAGGTCGTCGAGGAGGTGGCGCCAGGTGCGCAAATCGCGGTGCTGTCGGGGCCGAGCTTTGCCGCCGAGGTCGCGCGCGGACTTCCCGCCGCGGTCACGCTCGCCACCGCGGAGGAGGCGCTCGGGCGCGCGCTCTCTTATGCGCTCAGCCATCCGCCCTTCCGCTGCTATTGGAGCGACGACGTGATCGGCGCCGAAATCGGCGGCGCGGTAAAGAATGTCTATGCCATTGCCGCCGGCATCGTCGCCGGCAAGAAGTTCGGCGCCAGCGCCCATGCCGCGCTCGTTACGCGCAGCTTTGCCGAGATGATGCGATTTGGTGCGGCGCTCGGCGCGCGGCGCGAGACCCTGGCAGGCCTCTCGGGGCTCGGCGATCTCGTGCTCACCTGCGGCAGCCCGCAATCGCGCAACATGTCGCTCGGCATCGAGCTCGGCAAGGGGAAGAGCCTGGAAGAGGTGCTGGGCAAGCGGCTGACCGTCACCGAGGGCGTCTATACCGCAAGCGCGCTGGTGGAGATGGCGGCGGCGCGCGGCATCGACATGCCGATCGCGCAAGCCGTGCATGCGGTGATCTCCGGCCTATCGACCGTCGATGAAGCCATCGAGGCGCTGCTGGCCCGCCCGCTCAGGGCCGAGGCTTGACGCCCATGGACAGCCACAAAGCCGCGCAATAGCCTGCTGCCGGGGGACCCCATGCTTTACGCGCTGATCTGCACCGACAAGCCGAACAGCCTTCCACTGCGCAAGGCGAACCGGCCCGACCATCTCGCTTATCTCGAGAGCCTCGGCGAGACGCTCGTGTTTGCCGGCCCGTTCACCGAGCCCGACGGCGCTACCATGAACGGCAGCCTGATCGTGGTCGAGGCGGACTCCCTCGAAGCTGCACGGACGATCGGCGCGGGCGATCCCTTCGCCAGAGCCGGGATCTTCGCGACCGTCGATATCCGGCCCTGGCTCTGGACCATCAACAATCCCGACGAGGAGGAGTGAGCCCTTAGGCCGCTCGATCCGCATGGCCTATTGGCTGCTCAAATCGGAGGCCGAGACCTGGTCCTGGGATCAGCAGAAGAAGGCCGGCGCCAAAGGCGCGGAGTGGACGGGCGTGCGCAACTATCAGGCGCGCAACAACATGCGCGCGATGAGACAAGGCGATTTCGGCTTCTTCTACCTTTCCGGCGCGGACAGATGCGTCGTCGGCATCGTCAGGATAGTGAAGGAGGCGCACCCCGACTCGACCGACGACACCGGCCAGTGGGACTGCGTCGACGTGGCGGCGGTCGCGGATCTGCCTAAGCCCGTCACGCTTGCCGACGTCAAGGCCAATCCGAAGCTCAAGGACATGGTGCTGGTCAGGAATTCGCGCCTGTCGGTGCAGCCGGTTTCGGCGCAGGAATGGAGTATCATCTGCAAGCTTGGCGGCCTCGCCAAGCCGCCGCAGGCTTGAGGGAAGAGGGGGGAAACGACATGCAGAGCTCCGTCAATTATCTCGCCGTCGTTGTGGCCGCCGTCGCGGGCTTTCTCCTGGGATGGGGTTGGTACACAGTCTTCGGCAAGGTCTGGATGGCGGGCCTCGGCAAGAAGAAGGAGGAGTGCGATGGGTCGATGCCGGTGCGGCCGCTGATCATCGCCGGGATCGCCTGCCTGGCGATGGCCTATATGCTCGCCGGGTTGATGGGCCATCTGAGCGACGTGACCATTCGCGGCGGGATCATCAGCGCGATCTTCGTGTGGCTGGGCTTCGTGTTGACGACCACGGCCACCAATCAGGCCTTCGAGGGCATGAAGCCCGTGGTGACGGCGATCGACGTTGGGCATTGGCTTGCCGTGCTCGTCGTGATGGGAGCCATCATCGGGGCTTTCGGCGTCTAGACAGCAAGACGGTGGCGCCGGAATAATGGCGTTCGCGTAGGGAGGAGCGGGTCGATGGCTGAGCATAAGAAGTACAAAATCGAGGCCGTGAAGGTCCCGAAGAAATGGAAGACCAGCGCCTTCATCGACAAGGATGAATACGAGAAGCTCTACAAGAAGAGCGTCGAGAAGCCGGACAAGTTCTGGGGCAAAGAGGGCCAGCGCATCGACTGGATCAAGCCCTACACGCGCGTCAAGGACACCTCGTTCGACTATCCCGATGTCTCGATCAAATGGTTTGAGGACGGCACCCTCAACGTCTCGGCCAATTGCATCGATCGGCACCTGAAGAAGCGCGGCAAGCAGACGGCAATCATCTTCGAGCCCGACGACCCTGCGCAAGACGCCAAGCACATCACCTATCGCCAGCTGCACAAATCGGTCTGCCGCTTGGCCAATGTGCTGAAGGCCAACGGGGTGAAGCGCGGCGACCGGGTCACGATCTACCTGCCGATGATCCCGGAGGCGGTCTACGCCATGCTCGCCTGCGCGCGCATCGGCGCCATCCACTCCGTCGTGTTCGGCGGCTTCTCGCCCGATTCGCTGGCGGGCCGCATCGAGGATTGCAAGTCGCGATTCCTGATCACGGCCGACGAAGGGTTACGCGGCGGCCGCAAGGTCCCGCTCAAGGCCAACGCCGACGAAGCCCTCAAGAAGGTGAGCGGCGTCGAGAAGGTCCTCGTCGTCAAGCACACGGGCGCAGATGTGCCGTGGACCGCGGGCCGCGATCTCGCGCTCGATGCCGAGCTGGCCAAGGTCGGCGACGATTGCCCGCCCGAGGAGATGCATGCGGAAGATCCGCTGTTCATCCTCTACACCTCCGGCTCGACGGGAAAGCCCAAGGGCGTGCTGCACACCTCCGGCGGCTATCTCGTGTTCGCCGCGATGACGCATCAATACGTTTTCGACTATCACGACGGCGATATCTATTGGTGCACGGCGGATGTCGGCTGGGTGACGGGCCATTCTTATATCGTCTACGGGCCGCTCGCCAACGGCGCGACGACGCTGATCTTCGAAGGTGTCCCCAACTACCCGGACGCCTCGCGCTTCTGGCAAGTCGTCGACAAGCACAAGGTCAATATCTTCTACACCGCGCCCACGGCGATCAGGGCGCTGATGGGTCTCGGCGACGACTATGTGACGCGCACCAAGCGGAAGTCGCTCAAGCTGCTCGGCACCGTGGGTGAGCCGATCAACCCCGAAGCGTGGGAGTGGTACTATCACGTCGTCGGAGAGGAACGCTGCCCCATTGTCGATACGTGGTGGCAGACCGAAACCGGCGGCATTCTCATCACCCCGCTTCCCGGCGCCACCAAGCTTAAGCCCGGCTCCGCGACCTTGCCATTTTTCGGCGTAGAGCCCGGCATCGTCGACAACGAGGGCAACCTCGTCGAAGGCGAGGCGTCGGGCAATCTGGTCATTCTCGATGCCTGGCCGGGGATGATGCGGAGCGTCTATGGCGACCATAAGCGCTTCGTCGACACCTATTTCTCGATTTATAAGGGGAAGTTCTTCACCGGCGACGGATGCCGTCGCGACGAGGACGGCTATTACTGGATCAC